>CAKZVG010000705.1 GCA_937921835.1 uncultured Bryobacteraceae bacterium
GCGGAGCCGGGTGGCGCGGCCGCCCGCCAGGATGGCTACGGGAAGCAGATCCATCATCCTTGCGCCAGCACGCGCGTGCCGTCGAAGTCGAAGCCGAAGCGCACTTCCCGCAGTCCGGCCGCGGTGAGGGCGCGGCGCAGGCGCGATTTGCTCTCGGCATAGAGCAGCAAGAAACCGACGCCGCCGGCGCCGATCAGTTTGCCCCCGAGCGCGCCGTTGTCCCGGGCGAGCTGATAGTACTCGTCGATGCGCGAGTTGGACATGCCGGGCGAGCGGGCCTTCTTGTGTTCCCAGTGAGTATGCATCAGTTCCGCGAAACCACCCAGGTCGCCGCTCTCGAGCAGGCGGCGGGACTGGTAGCCGAGTTCCTTCACGTAGTGGAGATTGGCGATCATTTGGGGGTCGTTCTGACGGCTGCGGGTGTCCTGGTCGCGCAGCAGGTCGGAAGCGTTGCGGGTCACGCCGGTGAAGAACAGAACCAGATTGTCCTCCAGGTTGTGGAGCGCTTCGGTGGGGATCCACAGCGGTTCGGCGCGCACGGCGCCATCGGGCTCGAAGGTGAAGCAGGTCAATCCGCCGAAGGAGGCGATGTACTGGTCCTGCTTGCCGACCGGTTCGCCGAGTAGATCGATTTCGATGTGACAGGCTTGCTCGGCGAGTTCACGCGGGGAGAGCGAGTTGCGGTTGAGGGCGTGCAAGGCGCGCAGCAGAGTGGTGGTGAAACTGCCGGAGGATCCCATGCCGGTGCCGGCCGGGATGTCGGCCAGGCTGGTGATCTCCAGGTGGCGGCTGCGGGGCGGAACCAGGCGCAGGGCCTCGCGGATGATGGGGTGCTGGATCTGCTCGACGCGGGAGACCCTTTCGAGGCGGGAGTACTTGAGCAGGATTCCTTCGGAGAACATCTCGTGAATCGTGATGTACACGTAACGGGTGATGGCGGCCGCGATGACGAAGCCGGTGTGCTGGCGGTAGTACGACGGCAGGTCGGTTCCGCCTCCGCCCAGAGAGATGCGCAAAGGGCTACGGGTGATGATCAAGGTCCGCGGGTCTCCTGGTGACGATGTGCTGTAGTATGTACTTTACCTTGAAAACCTGGCGGGAGACGAGCGGCCGCCCGGGGGAGGAGTGGAGGCTTGCGATTCTTGGTGACCGGCGCGGCCGGTTTCATTGGGAGCCATCTGGTGGACCGGCTGCTGGGTCTGGGGCACGATGTGGTGGGGTTTGACAATTTCTCGACCGGCCGGGAAATGTTTCTCAAGGAGCAGGCGCTGGCCAGCGCGCGCTTCCGGCTGGTGCGCGCCGACGTGCTGGACGAAGCGGCGATCGAGGCGGCCGTGGAGGGCGCCGACGTGGTCTTCCATCTGGCCGCCAACGCCGACGTGCGCTTTGGCACACAGCACCCAGGGAAGGACCTGGAGCAGAACACCTTGGGCACCTGGCGGGTGCTCGAAGCCATGCGCAAACGGGGCGTGCGGCGGATCGGCTTCGCCTCGACCGGGTCGGTCTACGGCGAGCCGGAAATCTGTCCCACTCCCGAGGACTGTCCCTTTCCGGTGCAGACGTCGCTCTACGCGGCTTCGAAGCTGGCCGCCGAGGGCTTCATCGCGGCCCATGCGGAAGGCTTCGGCATGCAGGCCTACATCTTCCGCTTCGTTTCCATTTTGGGCGAGAGGTACACGCACGGACACGTCTTCGACTTCTACAAGCGCTTGCGGCAGCGCCCCGAGGAACTCGAAGTTCTCGGCAACGGGCGGCAGCGCAAGTCGTATCTCTACGTGCAGGACTGCCTGGACGCGATCCTGCTGGCGATTGAGAAGGCCAGCGGCAAGGTGAACATCTTCAACCTGGGGACGGACGAGTATTGCGAGGTGAACGATTCCATCGGGTGGATCACCGGCCGGCTAGGGCTGCGGCCGCGGCTGCGCTATGCGGGCGGCGAGCGGGGATGGGTGGGGGACAGTCCGTTCATCTACCTGGACTGTTCGCGGATCCGGGCGTTGGGCTGGCGGCCGCGGCTCACGATCCGGGAAGGAGTAATCCGGACGCTGGACTACCTGGTGGAGCATCCGGAGCTGCTGGAACGCCGCTAGCGCGGATTCCGGGCCGGGAAGTGGCGGGCGTCCGGGCGTCAGGGGGACGGGGCGGAAAAGGCGGATTTCTTCAGCCGCGAAAGGGGCTGGTAGAGGAGGCGGCGCAAAGCGGCGGGCAAGCGCGCGAACAGATAATAGAGCAGGGCCATGGCGAAGGCCGGGGCGAAGCCGCGGTAGGCGTGGCGGTGGCGCCAGACGATGCGGAGAGCGGAGTGGGTGTTGCGTCTGCCGGCCTGGAAGGATCCGCCGCCTTCCCAGAGCTGGTAGCAGACCAGGTGCTCGGGGAGATTGTGGAGCTCGCCCTGGCAGCCCATGCGCAGCCAGAAGTCCCAATCCTGGCAGCCGGTCAGGGTTTCGTCATAGAGGCCGCAGCGCTCGGCGGCCTGGCGGCGGAACAGGACGCTCGAATGGATGATGGGATTGGCGTAGAGGGCGCGGCGGCGGATCTCGGCGTCGGTGCGGGGTTTGAGATAGCGGAAGGTCTCGCGGCCGGAGGGATCGACGACGATGGCTCCGGCGCCGCAGGCGACGCAGCCGGGGTTTTCCTCGAGAAAACGGATCTGGCGCAGGAGTTTGCCGGGCTCGGGCCAGTAGTCGTCATCGTCCAGGATGGCGATGAAGGCGCCGCGGGCGTGGCGGAGGCCGAAATTGGTGGCGACGGCGATGTTGCCCACCTCGCCGCGCTGGAGGTGGCGGATGCGCGGGTCGCGCCGGCTCCATTCGGCCAGCACGCGGGCGG
>CAKZVG010000706.1 GCA_937921835.1 uncultured Bryobacteraceae bacterium
GGCGCAGACAGCGACACGGAGCCGCGCCGCGGCGAACCATCGTCACCCCCGCCCGCGGGGCGGGGGATGGGGGGTGGGTACATGGAGCGCCGTCCGCCGGGCCGCCCCAAGGACGGCGCAGACAGCGACACGGAGCCGCGCCGCGGCGAACCATCGTCACCCCCGCCCGCGGGAAGGAGGGCGGGGGGAAGGCTCATGAAAGGCTGGCTGCTGCATCATCGCCAGGCAGCGGCGCAGGCGCTGCGGCGCTTGGTCGCCACGCCGCTCAACACCCTGCTCGGCGCCCTCGTCCTCGGCATCGCGCTGGCCCTGCCGGCCGGCGGCGAGATGTTGCTCGCCAACTTCCAGCGCCTCGCCCAGCGCATCGCTGCCACGCCGCAAATCTCCGTCTTCATGGCCCTCGACGCCACGAAGAAGGAAGTCGCCGAGGTCGAGTCCTTGATCAGGAAGCATCCGCAGACGAAAAAGATCACCCACGTGCCGCGCGAGGAAACGCTGCGCCGGCTCAGGCAAAGCGAGGGACTCGGCGAGGTCATCGAGAGCCTACCGCGCAATCCCTTCCCCGACGCCTTCGTCGTCCTGCCCGCCGGCGAAGCCCCCGAACTGCTTGAGGCGATGCGCGCGGAGTTCGCCAAACACCCGCGAGTCGAGCACGTCCAGCTCGACTCGGCCTGGGTCCGGAAACTGGATGCGCTCCTGCGCCTTGCGCGCCTGACGGTCATGCTGCTGGCCGCCGTGCTCGGCGTGGCGCTGGTCGCCATCACCTTCAACACCATCCGGCTGCAAATCCTCACCCAGGAGGCGGAAATCGAAGTCAGCCGCCTCCTCGGCGCCACCGATGCCTTCATCAGACGGCCTTTCTATTATTTCGGCGCTCTGCAGGGCCTGGCCGGCGGCTTCGTCGCCTGGCTGGTTGTGCTCATCGCCACCCTGCTGCTGCGGGGACCGGTGGCCGACCTGGCGGCCCTCTACGGTATCGCGTTCTCCCTCCACATCCTCCCTTTGGCCGATTCGGCCATCCTGCTCGGCCTCGCTGCCCTGCTCGGCTGGGCGGGCGCCCGTCTCTCCCTTGCCCGCCATTTGCGGGACTGATTACCCAAATATAACAATATGTTATTTTTATGCCGGAAGGGAACTTCCAGGCTTGTTAGCACTCATACGCTCCGAGTGCTAAAATGAATCCGGGAGGTCCAATACCATGACGCTTACTTTGAAACTGCCCGTCCCCGTTGCCGTCGGCAATCTGGAAAGCTACATCCAGGCCGCCAACCGCTTTCCCATCCTCGGCGAACAGGAGGAAAAGGAGTTGGCGCGGCGTTTCCGCCAGGAGGGCGATCTGGAGGCCGCGCGCACCCTGGTGTTGTCGCATCTGCGCCTGGTCATAGCGGTGGCGCGGGGTTATCTCGGCTACGGCCTGCCGCATGCCGACCTCATCCAGGAGGGCAACGTCGGACTGATGAAGGCGGTCAAGCGCTACGACCCCGAGCGTGGCGTGCGGCTGGTGTCCTTTGCCATCCACTGGATCAAGGCGGAGATCCACGAATACATCCTGCGCAACTGGCGCCTGGTGAAGATCGCCACGACCAAGGCTCAGCGCAAGCTCTTCTTCAACCTGCGCAGCCTGAAGCAGGATCTGAACACCATGGGCAGCGAGGAAGTCGGCGCCGTGGCGAGGCAGCTCGGCGTCAAGCCGGAGGAAGTACGCGAAATGGAGACTCGCCTTTCCGGCCAGGACATCGCCCTGGAGGCCGGCAGCGAGGACGAGGAGGATCGTTTCGCCCCGATCGCCTACCTGGCCGATCCGGCCGAGGAGCCTTCGGAAACGCTGGCGAAGCGTGAGATGGAACGCCTGCAGGAAACCGGCCTGAAGCAGGCGCTGGACAGCCTCGACGCACGCAGCCGGCGCATCATCGAGCGCCGCTGGCTGGCCGAGGGCGAGGCGGCCACGCTGCACGAGCTGGCCGACGAGTACGGCGTCTCGGCCGAGCGCATCCGCCAGATCGAGGCCAAGGCGATGCAGAAAATGAAGGGGCTGCTGACGTACGCCGCCTGAACGGGCGCCCGGAAGAAACGGCAAGGCCGCTGCGATGTCTGCAGCGGCCTTTCTGTTTCTACTTCCCGGCGATCAGCAGTTTGAGGTCCCTGGCGATCAGTTCCGGCTTCTCGCCATGCTTGACGTAGAGGCGCAGCTTGCCCTGCGGGTCGAAGACGTAGCTGCCCGCGGTATGGTCCACCGTGTAGGTGTTCGGCGTCGCGCCCGGCTGCTTCTTGTAGAAGACGCGGAACTCCTGCGCCGTCTTGGCGATCGTCTGCGGATCTGCGTACAGGCCGAGGAAGTCCGGATGGAATGCCGGCACGTACTGCGCCAGCAGTTCCCGCGTGTCGCGCTCGGGATCCACCGTCACGAACAGCACTTGCACACGGGCGGCGTCGGCGCCGAGCTGCTTCATGGCTTCCGCCATGCCGGTCATGGTGGTCGGACAGACGTCCGGGCATTGCGTGTAGCCGAAGAAGATCACCACCGCCTTGCCGCGGAAATCGGCCAGGGTACGCGGTTTGCCTTTGTGGTCGATGAGGGCGAAGTCCTTGCCGAAGTCGGCATAGGAAAGATCGGCGTTGGCGAATTGCGGCTTGGTGTCGCAGCCGGCGAGGACGAAAAAGAGGGAGAAAAGAATCGGGCGCCACATGATCGTCATGGACGCCCGCGAGGGCGTCCGGCTTATCGTTTGAGCGACGTAATATACTCGGCCACGGCGAGGATGTCTTCATCCGAGAGGCGCGACGCAATGTCGCGCATGACGCGGCCGACGTCGTTGGTGCGCGCCTTCTTCTTGTAGTCCTGCAGCTGCTTGGCCACGTAGGCGGCCTGCTGGCTCCCCAAGGCCG
>CAKZVG010000707.1 GCA_937921835.1 uncultured Bryobacteraceae bacterium
GGACGCCGCAGGCGGTGGATGCGCGTGGCGGCCTCCATCTGGATGGCCGGGTCGAAGGGCGCGTACAGGAACTCACTCGCTCCGGCCCGCAGTGCTCGCAGGATCGTCTCCGGGTCGTTGGCGTGGTGCAGACCGACCACCTGCACTCCCGGATGGGCGGCGGCGGTGAAACGGATCAACTCGCCGGCCAGTTCCATGTTCGTCGCCACGTCGAGCAGCAGCACGTCCGGCTTCAACTGCCGGAGCCGGATGTCGAGAACCTGTTCGTGGGGGTACGTCTTCAGCTCCGCCAGGATCTGGAAGGCGCGCGCCGCCGGGAGAGTCTGCACGAAGCGTTCCGCCAGCGCGCGGTCCGGCGCCACCAGCAGCGCCGAAAGCCCGTTCCCGTTCCCGGCCGTGCGAGCATCCATGACGTCCCCCGCGGTCTCCCTACTTGCCGTCCGGCGCCGGCTGGCCGAGAGCGGCGCGCTCGGCCGTCCCAGGCTGGGCCGGAGGCTGCACGGCGCTGCTCGTGTGCGGCAGAAACTCCTTCGGCATGTGGGGCATGGGCTTGGGATCGCCGGGGTTCAAGGGAGCGGCGGTCTCCGGAGTCACCATCACCACCAGTTCGGTCTGCTGCTTGCTTTCCTGGCGGCTGCGGAACAGCGCGCCCAGCACCGGGATGCTCGAAAGGCCCGGGATGCGCGCCAGATTCTCGGTGGCGCGGTCGTCGAGCAGGCCGGCGATGATGAAGCTCTGCCCTTCGCCCAATTCGATGTTGGTCTCCATGCGGCGCGTGGACAGCGCCGGAATCAGCGTCCCCTGGAACTGCACCGCGTTGGCCAGATCAATGGTGGAGACCTCCGGTTTCACGTGCATCTTGATGGTCTTGTGCGCCGTCAACACGGGCGTGAAGCTGAGCCGGATGCCGAACTCGCGGAACATGATGGTGACCGCGCCCGCGGTCGCACCGCCTTGCACCACCGGCACCGGAAACTCACCGCCCACCAAGAAGCTGGCCTCCTTGCCGGCCACCGTCACCAGGTTGGGTTCGGCCAGAATTTGCAGCAGCCCCTTGTTCTGCATCGCCTTGATGAAGGCAGCCAAGTTCAGGTCCGGCCGGAAGGCGAAAATGTTCAGGGCGTCGCTGATGGTAAACTTCGACGAGGTGCCCGCAATCGCGCCCGGGATCGACCCCTGAAGCTCCTGCGCCCGCGGCGAGGCGAACTGCCCGGTGGTCACGGCGCCAGGGGTGTTCAGCGCCCCGGTCGAAATCAGATTCACGCCCAGCGCGTCGGCGCTGGTGCGGTTGATCTCGGCGAAGCGCACCCGCAGCAGGATCTGGGTTTCCACCGGCCCGGGCGCCACTTGCAGGTTGTTGAGCACCGTCTTGGCCAGCGGCGCCACCAGCGCGGCCGCCTTGTCGCTGACGTCCTTGGCCGAGACCTTGCCGGTCAGCGCCACCGTGTCGCGCGCCGCCTGCACGCGGATATCCTCACCTGGAAACGTCTCCTTCAGGATCTTCCGGATCGGCTCGAGGTTGTGCTCCACCGTGGCGTTGTAGAACGACCTCTGGCCGCTCTTGGACCACACCACCAGCGAAGCCGTGCCGATGGACTTGCCATGCAGGAGAACTTCGCGCGTGGTCACCGCCACCGCGTCCACGATCTCCGGGTTGCTGGTGGAGATCCGGGCGATGTCGGTGGGATAGTCGATCACCACGCTCTTTCCGACCGTGATCCGGAAATCCTCGGGCTGGGCCGCCGCCACGGCCGCCAGCGCCAGGAGGCAAACCGCCAACCGGAACTTCAAGCCAACCTCTTTCATCGTTCTCCGCCTTCCTTCCCTACTTGCCTTCCGGCCAACCTTCCGTATCCGGGCTCGCTTGCCGCGCGAGCCTCACGGCCGCGCCTTGCCCGCGCCCTGATTGATCCCCACCACTTCGACCTTCTTCTCCGTTCCGCGGATCACAACCACCTCGTCCGGCGGGGGCGGCGGAGGAGGAGGAAGCTGTATCGCCACCGGCGGCGGGGGCGGGGCCGCCGGCCGCGGCCGCGGACGGGACTCCTCGGCGGCCGCCGCCTTGCGCACTCCTCCGAACAACTCGGCCACCTGCCGGCCGGGGGGCTTGGCGATTCCCTGGTCACTGCCGTTGCGCAGCACCAACTGGATACGGCCCTCCGCTCCCGCCAGAGTGATGATTTCGGCCTGTTCCGGCGTCACCAGCAGCGTAACGTTGGCCTCCCGCATGGCGCTGCCCTTGGCGTCCGGCTGCATGTTGGCTCCCGCCGAGAGCACCAGGATGTTCTGGAGCACGGTGCTGGTCATGCGGCCGCGCGCGTCGGGCGGGGTGCCCGTCACCAGCACATCCACGCGCATCCCCGGAAGCACGAACCCGGCCACGCCCACCACGTCGTTCACCGCCACCGTCACGGCCCGCATCCCGACCGGAATCACCGGCGCCAGGCCCAGTCCGCTGCCGCGCGCCGCCAGGCGCCCGTCCAGGATCGGCTCCTCGAGCAGGATGTTGCTGATCACCGGACGGTCGATCACCTCTTCCACCTTGCTGAAGCCGCCCTTTGGGAAGGCATTATCGGCAACCTTGATCACTTTCACGTCGGGAGGCTTTACGCTCGTGCCGACCGAAAGCGGCCGCGCCGCGACCACCAGGTCCACCGTGTTGCTGGCCACCTTCCGGGGCGCGCCCGAGCCGCGGCTGGTCATCTGGTAAAAAATGCTGGAGACCACCAGCGCGAACAACAAGCTCACTCCAAGTACCGTCAAGAATCTGCGATCCATGGCTTACTCTCCCAACCTGCCTACGTTCCGGCCCCCGCTACGGCCCGGCGCGGCCTATCCCTTCGGCGCCAGGCTCAGCCAGGCGCCGAGCGCGATGGCCGGCGCGTACGGAATCGCCTCCACCCGGCCGCTTCCCCGCGGGGGGCCCAGCCGCCGCCGTAACCACTCGAATCCCAGGACGCCGAGGGCGAACAGCCCGCCCAGTCCCGCCGTCCACAACGCCGCCTCGAGCAGACGCTCCAGGCCCAAAACCGCTCCAAACCCGGCCATGAGCTTCACATCGCCGCCGCCCATTCCGCCGAGCAGATAAAAGACCAGGAACACCGCAAAGCCCGCCCCGACCCCGGCGGCCGAACTTCCCACCCCGCGCCAGCCCCCCGCCCAGGCGTTGGATGCGGGCCGGCAGGCCGAGGCAATTTATCAGGCTGTGCTTGGCGTCATCGAGGCCGAGGGCAGTAGCTTCGCCTCAGTTGTCTCCGAGACGCTTTTCCTGCGCAACCTGCGGGCGGATATCGAGT
>CAKZVG010000708.1 GCA_937921835.1 uncultured Bryobacteraceae bacterium
CCAGTCGTCCTGGAAGTAGACGCCATGGTAGATGTTCTGGTTCGACCGCGTTGCTTGGCGCACGATATTCGATGAGCTGGAGGGGATTCCCAAGAGGAAGGACGCCATCTCCTGGCCCACCGGGGCGGCGGTCGAGGACAGATCGCTCTCCCGCGTGAAGTCCGTGCGGAACCGGTAGCGGCCAGCCACGTCCGTCGGCGGGTTCACGTTCTCCCGGTAGACACGGAAGTCATAGCCCATGCGGAACGAATGCGGGCCGGCCACTTTGGTGAAGTTGGGCTGAAATGAGTAGATGTCGTGCGTCGCTAAGTCGGCGCTGCGGCCGCCCAGCTCGATGTAGCCGGGAATGTCGAGCCGCGGCAGTCCAGCGCGGTCGGTGAACTGCGAGACCGTGCGCTGGCTGAAGCCGAGCTGCGCCGGATCGAGGAAGCCGTCGCTCAGCGACAGGCCGGGATTCCAAAAACGCGCCAGACTCCCCCGCACGTTCAGAATCGAACTAGGCGACAGCGAATACACGTGGTCGAGAATCGCATTATTGGTCACCCGGGTTTCGCCGAAGCCGGTAGCGCGGATGCCGTTGGTGACTCCGGTGCGGTTCTCGTCGTCTTCCGTCCTTCGTCCGCGCGAGATGCGCACGAAGAACCGCTGCTTCTCCGTCAACGCGTGGTCGAGCCGTCCGAGGAACCAGTCATAGACGTTCACGCTCGAATACACGCTGGCGTAATTGTTACGGCCCTGCAGGTCGCCGGCGAGGTTCGGCTCGGGAAAGTACTTCTGAAACTCCTGCGCCACGCGGCTGATGCGCGACGCCGGGATGAGATTGTTGTTGAACGCCGTCCGCACCACCCGCGCGCCCTCGCGGCGAGCCGTGAGCGGATCGTAGATGCGGATGCCCAGCGGCAGCAGTCCGGAGAGATCGCCCCGCCGCACCGCCATGTCCGGCACGCTGATCGTCTCCGAATGCGGCGTCGTGGTGCGGATGCCTTCGTAGGAAAAGAAGAAGAAGCTCCTGTTGCGCCCGTCGTACACCTTCGGCAGGTAGATGGGTCCGCCCGCGGTGCCGCCGAAGCGGTTATAGCGCCGCGGCGAGCGCTTCGCCTTGCCGTCCTTGATGCCAAGCGACGCCGACCGGTTGGTGAAGAAGTTGTTCGCGCTCAGCACTTCGTTCCGCACGAACTCGGACAGCGTGCCGGTCAGCCGGTTCGTGCCCGATCGCACGGCCACGTCGATCGTGGCCCCAGCAGTATGGCCCTGCTGCGCGTCGAAGCTCGCGGTGGTCACCTTGAATTCCTGCACCGCGTCAGCCGGAGGCTGCTGCCCGATGCGGTTGCCCGTGGCGGGCCGCTTGTCCACCGTGTTGGGCGCTCCGTCGAGCGTGAACTCGTTGCCGCCGGCGCCGCCGTTGGTGACGATCGACGAAGGATCGGTGGTGCTGAACGGCTGCGTTCCGGCTCCGGTGAATCCGGTGCCGAACACCGCGACGCCGGGCGCCAGCCGCGCCAGCGCGAACGGATTCCCGTCGGCCAAGGGCAGCTCGGCGACACGCCGCCGGTCGATCACCTGGCCGAAGGTCGCCGAGGAGGCCTCAAGCAGCGGCGGCGCGGCTTCCACCGTGATCGAGTCCTTCACGTCGCCCACTTCGAGCGTCAGGCTCAGGGACACCCGCTCGCTGACCCGCAGCTCGATGTTTGGACGCACCAGTTTTTTGAAGCCGGTGGCCTCGGCCGTAACCTCGTAAACGCCGGCGATGAGATACGGCAGGTGGAAGCCGCCGGATTCATCCGTTGTGGTCGAAATCGTGACGTTGGTATCCACGTTGCGCGCCGAGACAGCCACGCCGGGTATGGTCGCGCCGGACGGATCGGCGACGCGGCCCGATAGAGTGGCGCGCAGTTCCTGCGCCGACGCGGCATCCAGAGTGAGCGCCGCCAGCATGGCGGCGAAAACAACTTGCAGCTTCCTGGCTGTCATCTCCCATCCCCTTTCTGGCGGCTCCGCGCCGTTGCGGAGCCCTCTACATTGACCATTTGGTCACCCCGAAGTTGCACCACCGGGCTGCTCAGCCGTTTGAGCAGACGTGACAGGTCGGGGCGCTCGCCCCGTCGCGTGCGTCCTTCTGCCGCTCCCAATCAAAAACAAAATTCCCAGGCTGTAGAAAACCGGTTTTCTCTTCCCCATCTCAACCGCCCGGATCCCGTGCGGGCCGTATCCGATCACGATGGCCGCGCCGGCGCCGACGGCGGCCCGCGCCAGCGCCCGCTGGTAGTCCGCCACGTCGTAGCTGCCGCAGATGCCCCAGTGAAAGGATGCGGTGACGATATCCGCCCGCTCGCGCAACGCGCCGATATCGCGCACCATACACTCGAGTTCCGCCGTGACCGGCGCATCCGCCGTGGCCGCATGGTTGCGCGGCCAGAATACCGACGGAAACTGCCGGAATCCGAAGCTCACGCCGTTGCGCTCGAGGATCGGCGGCCTGTGCGCAGCGTCAAGATTCCGCCCGCTCCTCCTGTAGGGGTGTCCGCGCTGTCCAGCACGCTCAGGCTGCGCATCAGCGCCCGCCACGGATAGGTGACGTTGTTCGCTACACCTACGCCGTCGATGCCGGCGGCAGTCACCCTTGCGGCCATTCCCTTGCGCGAATGGCGCCAGCCGTGCTTGTGCTTGACGCCGGGGTGCGCGCGGTCCGGCGAAGGGTCTGAAAACGGGCCTTCCAGGTTGACGAACGGG
>CAKZVG010000709.1 GCA_937921835.1 uncultured Bryobacteraceae bacterium
GAGGCGGCGGCGCTGTTCGGCGAGGCGCTCGAAATCCGCAAGGATCATCCCGGCGCGCTGCTCGGGCTGGCGCTGGCGGCGGCACACAATTTCGACCAGAAGGCGGTGGACTTCGCGCGGGCGGCGCTCAAGAGCGATCCCAAGCTGCTTGAAGCGCAAGAGCTGCTGGCGCGGCTGGCGCTTGAGGAGTCCGAAACGGGACTCGCCGCGGAGGAGGCGAAGAAGGCGCTGAGGATGTCGGATCGCGCTTTGGACGCCATGGCCGTGCTGGCCACGATCGACTGGCTGGAGGACAAACCGTCGACGCCGTGGATCGGCCGCATCCTCGCCGCCAACCCGGTCTACGGCGAAGCGTATGGTCTGGCCGGGCGCATTTTCGTATTGAACCGCCGCTATGAGGAGGCGATCGCTCTGTTCCGCAAGGCGCTCGATTTGAACCCCGAGCTGTGGGACGTGCGCGCCGACCTGGGCGTGAACCTGATGCGCCTGGCCGAGGACGGGGAGGCGCGGCGGCATCTCGAGCAGTGCTATGAGGCGGGCTTCCGCAGCGCGGCGACGGTCAACTCGCTGCGCCTGATGGACAGCTACAAGAACTTCCGCACCATCCGCTCCGGCAACGCGATTCTCAAGCTGCACGCCAAGGAAGCGGACCTGCTGAAGCTCTATTTCGAGCCCGAGCTGCGCAAGGCCATTCAGACTTACGAACAGCGCTACAAGTTCAAGCTCGAGCGCCCGGTGCAAGTGGAAGTCTATCCTGACCACGAGGACTTCGCCGTCCGCACCATGGGTCTGCCGGGTCTTGGCGCGCTGGGCGTCGCCTTCGGGCATGTGGTGGCGATGGACAGCCCGTCGGCGCGCCGCCCGGGCAGCTTCCACTGGGCCAGCACGCTGTGGCACGAACTGAGCCACGTCTTCGTGCTGGCGGCCACCCGGCATCGCGTGCCGCGCTGGTTCACCGAAGGCGTGGCGGTGCACGAGGAGACCGCCGCCTCGCCCGCCTGGGGCGATCGGCTCACGCCCGAGATCATCGCCGCCATCCGCGAAAAGAAGCTGCTGCCCGTCACGCATCTGGACCGCGGCTTCGTGCGCCCGGCGTACCCGTCGCAGGTGATCGTGTCGTATTTTCAGGCCGGCCGCATCTGCGATTACATCGCGGAGAAGCACGGCTTCGACAAGCTTCTCGACATGATGCATTCCTTCGGCGAGCGCAAGTCGACGCCGGAGGTGATCGAACTGCACCTGGGCGTGAAAGCGGAGGAGTTCGACCGGCGGTTTCTCGCCTGGCTGGAGGCCCAGACCTCCAAGACCGTCGCGGCTCTCGACGGCTGGAAGAAAGGCGTCCAGGAACTGGCGAAAAAGATGCGCGCCAAAGACTATGACGGCGTGATCGCCGCCGGTCCGGCGGTGCGCGATCTCTATCCCGATTACACCGGCGACGGCAATATCTATCAGATCCTGGCCGAGGTGTACCTGGAAAAAGGCCGTCCCGGGGACGCGATGGCGGAACTGGAGCGCTACGCGCGCCACGGCGGGCGGGACCCCGCGCTGCTGAAGCGCCTGGCGAAACTTCAGACCGAGGCCGGCAAAAAGAAGGAAGCGGCGCGCACGCTGGCGGCGGTGAACTACATCTATCCCGTCGGCGGCGAGGAATTGCATCGCGAACTGGGCGGCTTGTTGATGGAATTGGGCGACCTTTCCGGCGCGGTGCGCGAATATGAGGCGGTGGTGGCGTCGAAGCCGGTGGATCCGGCGGGCGCTCACTACAACCTGGCGCGCGCCTACCATGCCGCCGGCCGCGCCGCGGACGCCAAGGAACAGGTGCTGCTGGCGCTCGAAGCCGCCCCGGGCTACCGCCCGGCGCAAAAGCTCCTGCTCGAACTCGAAGGGAACCGGTAAACACATGGCCACAACAACAACGGTGATGGATTCGGCGGAACTGAGAACCCGCGTGGAGCGTTTCCAGCAGGTCCGGGAAAGCATCGTGCGCGAGGTCCGCAAGGTGATCGTGGGCCAGGAGGAGGTGCTCGAGCAATTGCTCATCGCGCTGATGGTGGGGGGCCACTGCCTCATCAGCGGCCTGCCTGGAACGGCCAAGACGCTGCTGGTGCGCACCATCGCGCAGACCCTGGGCTTGGTGTTCAAGCGCATCCAGTTTACGCCGGATCTGATGCCCTCCGACATCACCGGCACCGACATCATCGAGGAAGACCCCACCACCGGGCACCGCACCTGGACCTTCGTGCAGGGGCCCATCTTCGGCAACGTCCTGCTGGCCGACGAAATCAACCGCACCCCTCCCAAGACCCAGTCGGCGCTGCTTGAGGCCATGCAGGAGCTTTCCTGCACCGTGCGCGGCAACCACTACAAGCTGCCGGCCCCGTTTTTCGTGCTGGCCACGCAGAATCCGATCGAGCTCGAAGGAACGTACCCGCTGCCCGAGGCGCAGCTTGACCGCTTCATTTTCAAAACCGTCCTCGACTACCTCACCGCCGACGAGGAAATGCAGGTGATCGGACTCACCACCACCACCCAGGTGGCGCAGGTGGAGGTGGTGACCAACGCCCAGGAGATTCTCGGATTCCAGCAGCTTGTGCGCATGGTGCCGGTGGCGGAAGCGGTGGCGCGCCACGCCGTGGACCTGGTGCGCGCGACGCGGCAGACCGACCCGGCGGCGCCCGATTTCGTCAGGAACTACGTCAACTTCGGCGCCAGCGTCCGCGGGGTGCAGTATCTGGTGCTGGCCGCCAAGGCGCGCGCGCTGATGAACCACCGCTACCACGTCTCCTACGCGGACATTCGCGCGCTGGTCAAACCCGTGCTCCGGCACCGCATCCTGCTCAACTACCGCGCCGAATCGGACCGGGTTTCGCCCGACGATGTGCTTGCCCGGCTGCTCGACTGGAAGCCGGCGCCCAGGGATTGAGACCATGACGGCGTTCCAGCGGCTGCTCGATCCCTCGATCCTGGCCAGCATCTCCGGCCTGGAACTAGTGGCCAAGACCGTCGTGGACGGCTTCGTGGCCGGTTTGCACCGCTCGCCCGACTTCGGCTTCAGCCAGGAGTTCGCCGAGTACCGCGCTTACACGCCCGGCGACGATTTGCGGCACGTCGATTGGAACGTTTTCGCGCGCACCGAGCGCGCCTATCTCAAACGCTATCGCGGCGAAACCAATTCGCAGTTGACCATGATGCTGGACGCCAGCGCCTCGATGGGCTACTCCTCGCACGCCGTCCCGAAGCTGGACTACGCGCGCTATCTGCTGGCTTCACTCGCGTACCTGGCCGGCCACCAGCGGGACGCCGCCGGGCTGATTGTCTTCGACGACGAGATCCGCGACTACGTGCCGCCCTCCACCCGCCAGGGGCAGCTCGCGCGGGTGCTGCACGCGCTCGACCGCGCTCGGCCCGCCTCGCGCACCGACTTCGCCAAGCCCTTCGTCCACTTCCAGCAGTTCCTGCGGCGTCGCGGCATCATCGTGGTGGTGTCGGATTTCTACGAGGACGCGGCGGCGGTGATCCGGACCGTCGAGCCGCTGCGCTTCCGCGGCAACGACGTGGTGCTTTTCCATCTGCTCGATCCCGGAGAGATCCATCCGCCGCTCACCGGCGCCGTACTGCTTGAGGACATGGAGACCGCCGACGCCCTGGAGGTGACGCCCGATTACATCCGCTCCGAATACCGCGAGAAGATCGACGCCCACATCGAGACGCTGAAGAGCAAGGCGCGCGGGGCGGGCGTCGATTATTTCCTGGCGCGCACCGACCGCCCGCTCGACGACGCGCTGCGCGAGTACTTGACGGTGCGCCAGGGGAGGCTGTAGATGGGCTTTCTCGCACCCTGGTTCCTGGCCGGGCTGGCGGCGCTCTCGCTGCCTCTCTGGCTGCACCTGCTGCGGCGCCACCGCATGCTGCCGAAACAATTCAGCTCGCTGATGTTTTTTGAGCGGAGGACCCAGAGCTCCGTCAAGCGGCGGCGGCTGGATTACCTGGCGCTGCTGGCGTTGCGCCTGGCGCTGCTGGCGACGCTGGCGCTGGCGTTTGCAAATCCCTACCTGACGCGGCGCACGGCGGCGGCCTCCGGGGCGCGCACCGTGGTGCTGGCGATCGACAACTCCTTCTCGATGCGCGAAGGCGGGCGCCTCGACCAGGCCAGGCGCGAGGCGCAAAGCGTGCTGGCGGGCTTGCGGCCCGGCGACCGCGCGCAGGTGCTTTCCTTCGCCTCGACCGTGAAGCGCATGCACCAGGACGGCGCGCCTCCCGGCGAACTGAAGGCGGCCATCGAGGCCATCGAGCCGGGGGACGCGCGCAGCTCCTACGGCGAACTGGCCCGGGCGCTGCGCTCGCTCTCCGAGTCCGAGCGCGGCGCGCTGGAGGTTCACCTGTTCAGCGACATGCAGCGCTCCTCGATGCCGCCCGCGTTCGGCGACCTGCGTCTCGGCGAGCGCACCCGGCTGGTTCTTCATCCGGCCGCGTCGAAGCGCAACCCGAATTGGGCGGTGGAAAGCGTCGCCGCGCCGCGCCGCGTCTTCGGCGGTGCGA
>CAKZVG010000710.1 GCA_937921835.1 uncultured Bryobacteraceae bacterium
ACCAGGTGACGGTGCGCGGCGTCCTCGGAGAGGCGGCGGGCGACGCGGTGGTCATGGACCTGGCCGCCGCGGCGCGTCTGCTCGATCGCAACGGCTCGCTCGACCGCGTCCTGGTGCGCGTTCCGGAGCGTGCGCCCCAAGAAGGCTGGGAGGCGGCGCTTGCCGCGGCGCTCTCCGGCGGGCTGAAACTCGAACCGTTCGGGGCGCGCACGGAAGAGAACCGCCGCATGCTGGCCGCTTTCCGCTGGAATCTGCGCGTGCTGAGCTACATCGCGCTGGTGGTGGGCGCGTTTCTCATCTACAACACCATCTCCGTTTCGGTGGTGCGGCGGCGCGTCGAAATCGGCGTGTTGCGCGCGCTGGGCGCGACGCGCGGCATGGTGCTGGCGGCCTTTCTCGGCGAAGCGTTGTGTCTCGGGCTGGCGGGCGCGGCGGGCGGCATCGCGCTGGGAAGGCTGCTCGCCGGCAGCGCGGTCGGGCTGGTCGCTGCCACGGTGGAGTCGCTCTACGTAAGCAGCCGTCCGGGCGCCATCGCGCTCGGCTGGGAAGCGGCGCTGCTGGCGGTTCTCTCGGGCGCGATCGTGGCGGTGCTGTCGGCGCTGGCGCCGGCCTGGGAGGCCGCGCGCGTGGCCCCGGCCGAGGCCATGTCGCAGGGGCGGCGCGAGTACGAAACCCGCCTCCGCAAGGGGCGCAACCTGCTGTGGGCGGCGCTGCTCGCCGCCGCGGCTTACTGGGCCTCGCGCCAGCCCGCCGCCGGCGGGAAGCCCGTCTTCGGCTACCTGGCGGCGGTATTGCTGATCGGCGCCGCCGCGCTGGCCATCCCCGCGCTGGTGGCGGCCATCGCGGAGCTCACTTCCGGGATGGTGCGGCGCGCGCTGGGCGCGGAAGCGCAGCTGGCCGCCCGCGGCCTGGTGGGCTCGCTTCGGCGGACGTCGGTGCTGGTGGGCGCGCTCGCCACCGCCATCGCGATGATGGCCGCGGTCGCCATCATGGTGGGCAGCTTCCGCCAAACCGTGCTGGTCTGGATGGACGACCGCTTGCAGGCCGATCTCTACCTGCGCGCCGCGGGACCCAGCGGGGCAGGCCGCTTTCCGGCGCTCTCTCCGGAGGTTCCCGATCTGGTGGCCGCGCTCCCGCAAGTGGAGGCCGTCTACCGTTTCCGCGCCTATGCCATCAGCTTCAACGGGCGCCCGGCCACGCTCGGTGGCGGCGATGCGCTGGTCGCGGGACGCTTCGGGCGCCGGCCCTTCCTTTCGGGCGCGCGTCCCGAGGATGTCTTCGCCCAACTGGCGCGCGGTGGGAGCGTCATCGTCAGCGAAACCTTCGCCAACAAGCACGGCCTGCGCGCGGGCGGCGAGATCGAGATCCCTTTCGCCCAAGGCCCGGCGCGCTTCCGCGTGGCGGACGTCTATTACGACTACTCGAGCGAGCAGGGCTACATTGTCATGGACCGCGCCACGCTGCTCAAGCACCTGCCCGATCCCGCGCCCTCGAGCGTAGCCGTGTATCTCAAGCCCGGCGTCGCAATCGAGGACGGGCGCAAGGCGGTCGAGGCCGCGCTCGCGCCCCGTAAAGTGCTGGTAGTTTCCAACCGCGCCGTGCGCGAGGAAGCGATCCGCATCTTCGACCGCACCTTCGCCATCACCTACGCGCTCGAGGCCGTGGCCGTAATGGTGGCTGTCATGGGGATGGGCGGCGCGCTGCTGGCGCTGGTCATAGACCGGCGGCGAGAATTCGGCCTGCTGCGCTTCTTCGGCGCTTCCGCCGGACAGGTCCGCCGCATCGTGATGTCCGAAGCCGGGTTTCTGGGGCTGCTCGCGATTTTCACCGGGTTCGTGCTGGGGGTGCTGCTCTCACTGCTGTTGATCTTCGTCATTAACAAGCAGTCCTTCGGCTGGACCATCCAGTTCCACTGGCCGGTGGCGGTGCTGCTCGGCGCGCTATCGCTGGTCTTCGCGGCGACTCTGTTGGCCGGGATCTACCCGGCGCGGGCGGCGGCGCGCCTCAAGCCCGCCGAGGTGGTCCATGAGGAGTAAGCCCATCGCGCTCCTGCTGCTCTGCGCGGCGCTCGCCGCCTCCTCCCCCTATCGCGCCGCGCTGCCCGGCTACCGCTATGAGTTCCCGCGCGACCACTTCAACCATCCCGAGTTCCGCACCGAGTGGTGGTACTTCACCGGCAACCTGCGCGACGCCGCCGGGCGCCGCTTCGGTTTCGAACTCACTTTCTTCCGCCATGGCGTGAGCCGCGACCCGAACCGCACCGGCGTCTGGGACGTCCGCGACCTCTGGCTGGCGCATTTCGCGCTCAGCGACATCGGTGGTCGGCGCTTCCTCCACGCCGAGCGGCTCAACCGCTCCGGCGCCGGCACCGCGGGCGCCGAGCAGGCCGCCGCCGCCGTGTGGAACGGCAACTGGCGCGCCGATTGGGAACTGGACCCACGCGCTCCGGGCGCGGTCCGCGCCATCCGGCTCGCCGCCCCGGCAGAGGACTTCGGCGCGCGGCTCACGCTGCGCCCGCTCAAAGCCCCCGTCATTCACGGCGCGAACGGCGTCAGCCAGAAGGCAGCCGGTGAAGGGCGGGCCTCGCACTACGTCTCCTTCACCCGCCTGGCGGCGGCGGGGACGCTTACCGTCGAAGATCGCGAGTTCGCCGTCGAAGGCCTGGCCTGGATGGACCATGAGTTCTTCACCCATCAGCTTGAACCCGGACAGACCGGCTGGGACTGGCTCAGCCTGCAATTCGGCGACGGCACGGAACTGATGCTGTTCCGCCTGCGCCGCGCAGATGGGGGCATCGACCCGCATTCGGCGGGCACTTACGTCGATGCGCGCGGCGCGGCGCGGCGGCTGGCCGTGACGGACTTCACCCTGGCGCCCACGGGCGCGGTGTGGAAGAGCCCCGCCACGGGCGCGACATACCCCATCGAGTGGCGCGTGTGGGCGCCGGGGCTTACTCTCGACGTCCTGGTGCGCACCCGCCTGCCGCAACAGGAACTGGTGGGCAAGACGCGGTCCGCGCCCGCCTACTGGGAAGGCGCGATGGAGGTGGAAGGCCGCAAGGGAGGCCGTGCGGCGCAAGGCGCGCCAGGCGGAGAACCTGGAGTGGAGCGCCCTGAA
>CAKZVG010000711.1 GCA_937921835.1 uncultured Bryobacteraceae bacterium
TGCACCGAGCCCACCAGCAGTGCCGCCTTGGCCTGGTCCAGTCCCGCCTGGAGTTTGCGCGCGCGCTCGCGGCTGCGCAGGGTTTCGTCTACCCGCTGCATGATCGCCAAAGCGCGCGGGCTGCCAGGATCGGTCTGCACCGCCAGGCTGGCCTTCTGCCGGGCGGCGCTGACGTCGCCCGCCTTCAGGACCTGGTAGGCTTCGAGGGCAAGCTGGTCCGCCTTCCGGCTGTGTTCGGAAGCCAGGCGGGCCTCGGAGATGGCCGACTGCACGGCGCTGTCAGTGGGGTGCAATTGCAGCGCGGATTCGAAACTTGCGAGCGCTTCGTCGAACCGCCGCTCCCGCAACTGCTCCTTGCCCGCCGCGAGCAGCGCCTCGACTCTGGGCCGCGTAACCTGGAGTTGCAACTCCTGTTGAAGCTGTCTTCGCAGGCGGTGGCCGGTGGTGTTCGCCGGATCGAGTTCCAGCGCCTCGCGCACCGCCGACCGGGCTTCGGCCAGCCGTCCCTCGGACATGAAACCGCTGGCCTGTTCGATCAGTTCGGCGCCGCGCTGCTGCTGGAGTTCGGCGACGGCGGGGCGGAGGTCGTCCCGCAGGTCGTCGAAAGACGCATAGCGGAGTTCGCGGTCCTTGTGCATGGCGCGCAGCAGGACGTGCTCCAGCGCTTCGGGGCATCCCGGACACAGCTCGCGCAGCGGCGGGGGCTGGGCGGTCAGGATGTTGTACATCATCGACGGTTCGTTCGGACCGTCGAAGGGGTGCTTGTAGCAGAGCAGTTCGTAGTAAGTGACCCCGAACGAGAAGATGTCGCTGAGCGGGTCGTTGGTGGCGCCGCGGAACTGCTCCGGCGCCATGTAGCGCAGGGTGCCGGGGACCATTCCCGTCTTGGTCAGACGCGCACCGGCCGCCTGCGTCACCAGAGCGATGCCGAAGTCCATCAGCTTCACGGTTCCGCCGGGCAGGACCATGATGTTGCCGGGCTTGACGTCGCGGTGCACAATGCCTTCCAGGTGCGCGTGGTACAGCCCGTCGGCCACCTGCGACATGATGAGCATTTTCTGGAGCAACGTGAGCGGTTCCCGGCGTCCGATGATCTTCGAGAGGTCCTCGCCCTCCAGCAGTTCCATGACGATGAACGGCTCGGACTCGTGCTCGCCGAAGTCGTAGATGGTGACGATGTTCTTGTGCTGGATCTTGCCCGCCGCCGCGGCCTCGTTGCGGAAGCGCTGGAGCATCTCCCCTTCGCCCCCCGCGGTCAGGGTCTTGATGGCGACCCAGCGCCCCACCTTCGGATCCCAGGCGCGGTACACCCGCCCGAAGCCGCCACGGCCAAGCTCCGCCCGCACCTCATATCTGCCGATCTGCCGGATCATTTATGGCAGCGCGCGCGACTCCACCCAGATAAACTGCCTGCCTTTTGGTAACATATTCGAGGCGGATGAATCAAGCAAGGACTTAGAGATACTAAACTCGACTAAGTCGCAGCTACGCTGAAAACCTTGGAATTACCCCCCGCCGGTAGGCGAACGTTGCGGGTTGAAGGCCGGGCTGCCGGCCAGGAAAGCGTGCTCGCAGCGCACGGCCGTGCCGGCGCTTCCACCAGAACCGACCCTTCCATGGATCGTGCGACGCACGGTTCGGCCGGCGCCACAGATCGCGGTGACGCGAACGGCAAGCAGCGCGGAGATAAGCTTGAGGTCCTGCTGGCCGTTCCTTCCGATCTTGACCGGGGATCCCAGCCCGATGACGCTCATGCGGATGTCCACCGCGAAAACCGCTGTGTGCAGTGCGGCCGGCCGCCCCGTGAGGACATGGGTCCACCGCTGGACGGCCAGCCTTCTTCCCTCGGGCTAGCAGACGCATCCGCCGCCTGCTCTGTTTCCTGCCCGCAATACCCGCCAGCGCGCGCGGCCGGGCCGTGCCCGCACGCCCCGCGGCCGCGGCCCGCGCCGGACCGCCGCCGCGGAGGAGCGGAAACCGGGAACCCGCCGGCCCGTCTTAGATCGCCTTATTCGCCTTGAGGTCGTAACCGGCCTTGATCGGTCCGCCCAGGCTGCCGTCCGCCATCTGCTCCTTGTATTCGTACTCGATCTTGGCGTAGTTGAACGAGCAGGACTCGATCGGGATCTCGTCGCCCTGCGAAGACGCCCCCGTCTGGTAGGAGGAAATCAGCAGGTCCGAGAATTTGATCTTCAGGAAGTCATGCTGCCCCTTGCCAGCCTTGCGTACGATGAAGGTGCCTTCCTTGATGTGCTCGCCGTTGGCGCAGGCTTGCAGCAGCTTGGGGGTCGCCTTGTTGACCTTCATGGTGAAATGAAAGTCCTGCATGGAGACTTTGCCCGCGCCGCCGCCGCCGCCGCCGGCGTGGGTGCCGGTCTGCGTCTCACCCCAGGAGAACGAGAGCACGTCGATCCAGTCCTTGTACTTGTGGTCCTTGCTCTCGCCGGGGATCCCTTTGATCTCGAGAAACATGTCAACAGCCATGGTTTCGCTCTCCTCAGAGAAATTTTGGTGGCGGAGGCTCTCGCGCCGCCTCCGCCGGCTGACTGCTTGGTTTACTTACGCACCGGCTGAGGCAGCTCGGCCACCAGCCGCAGAGAAACGGACAACTCGTCCAACTGGAAGTGCGGACGCAGGAAGGCCACCGCGCGGTAGGCGCCGGGCTTGCCTGCGACTTCGGCCACCTCGATGCGCGCCTCGCGCAGCGGGTGCTGCGCCTTGACGGTCGGCGAGGCGGTGTCGTCGGGGGTCACGTACTGCTGGATCCACTGGTTCAGCCAGCGTTCGCAGTCGGCGCGCGACATGAAGCTCCCGATCTTGTCGCGCATCATCGCCTTCAGGTAGTGGGCGAAGCGCGACACGGCCAGGATGTAGGGCAACTGGGTCGACAGCCGGGCGTTGGCGTTGGCGGCGTCCTTGTCGTAGAGCTTGGGCTTCTGGCAGGACTGCACGCTGAAGAACGCCGCGTAGTCGGTGTCCTTGCAGTGGCACAGGGGAGCGAAACCGAGATCGGCCAATTCCTTTTCGCGCCGGTCGGTGATGGGCACCTCGGTGGGGCACTTCATGGCGACGTCGCCCTCGTCGGTGTAGAAGTTGTGCACCGGCAGGGCTTCCACCAGTCCGCCGCCCTCGACGCCGCGGATGGCGGCGCACCAGCCGTAGAGCGCGAAGGCGTTGGTGATGCGCGCCCCAAGCGCCCAGGCAGCGTTGCCCCACAAGTACTTGGAGTGGTCGGTCCCGTCCACGCCTTCCTCGTAATTGAACTCGTCCACCACCGCGCCCGCCTTGCCGAAGGGGACGCGGAGCAGAATCCGGGGAAGGGTGAGGCACATATAGCGCGAGTCTTCACTGGTCCGGAAACCTTTCCAGCGGGCGTACTCGGTCGTGTCGAACACCTTGCCGAGATCGCGCGGCTGGTCGAGCTTGGTGAAGCTCTCCAGGTTGAACATGTCCGGTGACGCGCCGGCGATAAACGGCGCGTGCGCGGCCGCAGCGACCGAGGAGATGCGCTCCAGCAGGTCGATATCCTCGGGCCCCTTGCCGAATTCGTAATCGCCAAGCAAGGCTCCGAAGGGATGGCCGCCGAAGATGCCGAACTCCTCTTCGTAGATCTTCTTGAAAAGCGCGGACTGGTCGAACTCAACCGCGCGCTGCAAGTCGCGCAGCAGTTCCCGCTTGCCGACGTTCAGCACCTTGATCTTGAGCATGGTGCTGGTTTCGGACTGCTCCAGCAGATAGCGCAGCCCGCGCCAAGTGGCTTCCAGCTTCTGGAACGATGGATGATGCAGGATCTCGTTGAGCTGAAGCGAAACCAGGTGATCGATCTGCGCGATGCGGGCGTTGATCATCGCCTCGACGTCGCGCGAGACGGTCATTTCGCCTTGCAGCACCTGGGTGACGAAC
This sequence comes from uncultured Bryobacteraceae bacterium, assembly GCA_937921835.1. Classification (GTDB taxonomy): domain Bacteria; phylum Acidobacteriota; class Terriglobia; order Bryobacterales; family Bryobacteraceae; genus CAKZVG01. Next base: position 3,904 of record CAKZVG010000711.1, read on the forward strand.
TCCTTCACCAGGTTCTTGCCGCGCTCGGCCGCGGCCGGGTCGCGCGCCAATCGTCCTTCTTCGACGATCTGATCGAGAAGGCCGCGCTCAACTACCTGTTCGGCTTTCTGCGCCGCTTGCGCCTGTTGCGGATCACTCATTGGACCCTCCTTCCGGCCCCTCCGGCTTGACGCCCATCTCGGCCTTGATCTTGTCCAGTTTGGCCGGATCGCTGACCGCTTCGGCCAGCAGGCGCTCGAGGGCGTCGTTGCCCTGCAAGCTCCCGCGCAGATCCGACAGCTTGGTGCGGAGCTCGAGCAGTTCGCGCAGCGGTTTCACCTGCTTGGCGACGTTTTGCGGCTCGAAGTCATCCATGCTCTTGAAGTGAAGGTCCACGCCCAGCCAGCCGACCTCGGGGTCCTCGCTGAGCCTGTTTTCCACTTTAAAAGCAAGGTGGGGCTTCATTCCGGCCAGAACGCTGTCGAAGTTATCCGGCGTGACTTCGACGAACTTGCGGTCCCGCAGCCGCGGCAGCGGGTCCACGGGTTGGCCGGTGAAGTCTCCCAGAACGCCCATCACGAAGGGAAGTTCCTTGATCTCGATCGCGTCGCCGATCTCCACGTCGTACGTCACGTGAACGCGGGGTGGCCGCACGCGGTCGAGTTTGTGTTGCGTGCTACCTTGTCTTGCCATGAACGGTTCCTCGTTTCCTCAGAGATTCTCGAAACTCACCAGACGCCCGCCGGACCCTGAACCGGTTTCCGCGGACTCCCGCTTTGCGCATCGCCACACCCCGGCGCCGGCCGCGCGGGAGCGGACCGGGATAACCGCCTCCGGCCGAAGCCGCCGCGGCTGGAAACCGAACCGGGAGGAATCCCCCCGGCTCCGGATCTCGCTTGCTGAAATGTATCCAATTTGCTTCGCCAGTAACCGAAACCCTGGGCTCGGCGCTCATCGAACGCCCACGCCGGATTGCGCGCGAACCAACCCTCCTCCTCCCCGGCGCATCTGCCGCCAGGCTGGAGCGGCCTCCACCCAGTACGACAGTGAGTATAGCCACACGCTCACCTCCAGTCAAGGTGGGGAATCGCCGGATCCGGCCACACTTGGCCATTGATTTGCCCCGGCGGTTCCGACTCACTCGGCCCCGCGACCGCGTACGCATCCGGCGCCACCCGGCGTGCCCACGCCGCGGGATGCGACGGAGGCAGCGTTCCGCGACCGAATTCCCATACCTCACCCCGCACTCCTCGGATCCGGGGCCGCCAGAGCGGGAGGACCAGGCGTGGGCGTAGGAGAGGAAGACCAGCGGACAGTTCGCCCGGCGAGCGCGGAGTCAAGGCAGGAGCCGATGATCGACGAACCTGAGATCTAATGGCGACTTCCGGGTGTTTGGCGTATTTCATCAGGGTTTGGCAATCGGAGTCGTCTTGGCGCAGGCCGCGCTGGCCGGCTCCTGAGCGGTTCTGGCCGTGAACGAGCGCTCACCATTCTCGCCGCCCTGGCCGTGGTCCAGTACTCCTGACGGCGCCACGAAGAAGTCATGAAGCGGGCGGGCGAGGCCGTGGAGGCCGTGAACCACGCCCAGGGCGGCGAACCGGAGCAAGCCGCGCGGATCTTCGAAGTACTGTCAGCGCCGGCACGCACCCCCAGCACGCGTTCGTCTTGGCCTGGCTGGGGCGCTTCGACGAAGCGCTGCGACAGTTCGAGCGGGCGCTGCGCAGCCTTCCGCGTGCCGGAGCGCTGCTGGCGGCCGCCGGGCGTCCCTCAACGCGGGCGGTCAAGGAACCTTGATCCATACCGGACTGGACCAGGCCTTGGCGGTGTTCAACTGCTCTACGCGCAGATAGTAATAGTCGCCGCTTTTGGGCGCCGTGCGGTCCTGGTAAGCAAAGTTCACATCCAGCGGGCCGGCGGTGTCGGCCAGATCGCACTCGACAAACACCGCCGGGCTCACGCCCATCTTCTGCATGTAGGGATGCTTGACGCGGTCTCCCACCGCCTTGCTCCAGTGGAAGAACCCTTCCTTGCGGAGCGCCGCCAGCGGAATCTTCACTTCAATCGTGCCAGCCTGTTCGGGGTCTTCCAGGCGGAACTCCAGGTCCGCGCCCCCGGCCCGCGAGATGTCGGCCAGAAAGCCGTCGCGGTCGTTCGACACCGCCGCCGTATGCCAGGCGATGGCCCGTTCGCCATCCTGCCGCACGCTCTCGAACGCCTGATCGAGGTTGACCGTCCCGCGCAGCGACAGCAGCCCGGCGGAAGCGCTCAGCCGTCCCTTGGTCATGCCAACCGCCGCGCGGCGTTGATAGATGTTGTCGCCCCAGATCACGCGCACCAGGTTGCTCTGGCGCCGCC
>CAKZVG010000712.1 GCA_937921835.1 uncultured Bryobacteraceae bacterium
ATTCGGTCATGAAATAACCGAAGTGGCGGAAAACCTCGCCGCGCACCTTCTCGTTTTTGTAGAACTCGGGGCGCTCGAAGACCTCGCGCAGTTTGGGGTACAGGTCGCGCCCTTTGTGCCGGAGCGTCAGGAACCAGTCCATGTGGTTGATGCCGCCGCAGGTGTAGGTGATCTCCTCCTTCGGAACGCCGCAGTAGCGGGCGATAAGATCGAGCGTGGTCTGCACGCCGTGGCACAGGCCCACCGCGGCCACCTCCGACGCCTTGCCGAGCGCCAGGCAATTGGCGGCCATGGGGTTGGCGTACTGGAGCATGATGGCGCCCGGCCTGGCCACCGCTTCCATGTCGCGCGCGATATCCACCAGCACCGGAATGGTGCGCGCGCCGCGGAAGATGCCCCCCGGCCCGAGCGAATCGGCGATGCACTGATCCACGCCGTACTTGAGCGGGATCTTGTAGTCCAGCTCGAAGGCCTCGACACCGCCCACCTGAATCATCACCACCACGAAGTCCGCCCCGCGAATGGCCTCGCGCCGGTCGAGCGTGGCCCACACGCTTCCGGGCAGCCCGTTGTCGGCCAGCATGCGGCGGGCGAATTCCTCCATGCGCCGCAGCTTGGCTTCGGCCAGGTCCATGAGGGCGAACTCGCTGCCGGCCAGCGCCGGCGTGGCCAGGATGTCGCTCAACAGGGTCTTGCAGAACACGATGCTGCCGGCGCCGATCATGGCGATCTTCTTGCTCATCGCTGCCTCCTAGAGAGATCTTACCCGCTTGGGGGCGGGCCGGAGCGGCGCTCCTTCCGCCGCGGGGCTATGCCTTTTTCTTCCCGCCGCGGCGCAACTCCTCCAGTGGGAAGGCGCCCACTCGCCGCGCCCAGGCCTGGTATTGGGATTCGAGTTCGGCCGCCTTGGCGGGCATGGACCGCGCCAGGTCGTTGAGCTCGGTGCGGTCGGCTTCGAGATCGAAAAGCTCCCAGCGGTCGCGGCTGGCGCCGTCGGAACGCGAGACCAGTTTGTACTTTCCGGCCCGCACGGCGCGGTTGCCGGCGTGCTCCCAGAAGACGGCCGGGTGTGGCGGGCGCGTTTTGCCGTCGAAGATGGGCAACAGGCTTCTACCCTCAAGCGGCGTCACCGGCTTGCCGCGGTGTTCCTTCGGATACGCCACGCCCGCCGCGTCCAGGCACGTCGCCATCAGGTCCATGACGTGCCCGAACTGGTGCGTCAAGCCGCCGCCTTTCCTGATGCGCGCCGGCCAGTGTGCGATCAGCGGGCTGGCGATCCCGCCTTCGTGGACCCAGTGCTTGAACAGGCGGAAAGGCGTATTCGAGGCGTTGGCCCAGCCGCGGCCGTAGCTCAGGAAGGAATCCGGGCCGCCCGGCTCGGCCCCTTTCACGCCGCGGTCCACCACCTCGTGGCAGCCGCCGTTGTCGGCCAGGAACAGGATCAGCGTGTTGTCGAGCTGCCCGTTCTGCTCCAGCCGCTCGACCAGGCGCCCGATGTTGCGGTCCATCGAGTGGATCTGCGCCGCGTAGATGGCCATGAGCAGATCGCGGTACTCCTTGTCCGGGACGCCGTCCCAGGCCACGACCTCGGGGTCGCGAGGGGCCAGCGGCCAGCGCTTCTCGACGATGCCCAACTCGATCATGCGCGCGTGGCGGCGGCGCCGCAGCTCATCCCAGCCCATCCGGTACTTGCCGCGGAACTTCTCGATATCTTCCTTGTGCGCGTGTAGCGGCCAGTGCGGCGCATTGTAGGCGAGATAGAGAAAGAAGGGATCCGGGCCGCGCCCCAGTTCGCCGATGAACTTCAAGGCGTAATCCGTGAAGGCGTCGGTCATGTAGAAGCCGTCCCGCGGGGGCGTGTGGGGCTCGCCGTTGAGCGCGAACTTGCGGCCCTCGTCGAGGCGGAAAAAGTTGCTGGCCCCGCTGATGAGGCCGTAGTAACGCTCGAAGCCGCGGTCGGTGGGCCAGTGCGGGCGGTCTTCTCCCACGTGCCACTTGCCGGACATCAACGTGCGGTAGCCGCCCGGACGCAGCGCCTCCGCGATGGTTACGCAGCGGTCGTTGAGGTAGCCCTGGTAGGACGGCTTGCCGAGATCCTGGATCATCATGCCCACGCCCGCCTGGTGCTGGTACAGACCCGTGAGCAGCGCCGCGCGCGTGGGGCAGCAGCGGGCGGTGTTGGTGAACTGCGTGAAGCGGATGCCGCGCGCGGCCAGGCGGTCGAGGTTGGGCGTGGGGATCTCCGAGCCGTAGCAACCCACGTCGGAGATGCCCATGTCGTCGGCCATGATGAGGATGATGTTGGGCCGGGCGGCGGGAGCGGCCTGGGAGGATCCGGGAAGCGCCGCCGCGGCCGGAAGGCTCTGAAGGAATGTGCGCCGGTTCATGAGGCTTCCATCATACCCCGCGCGCGCCGGGCGCGGCCGCTGAAGCGCCCGCGGCTCGCCCTCGCGCGCCCGCGCCAGCCCCGCTTGAGATCCCCCGAATACCGGATTCCTTTTTCCCGCCGGCGCGGATAGAATAAGGCTCGGAGGCCGAGATGCGCACAGTTTTGTGGGCCTTTCTGGCTGCTTTCACAGCCGGCGCCGCCGCACAGGACGCCTTCCTCCACACCGGATCCCGGGCCGGCATCGAACCCCGGGCGCGCGCGCCTCTCGATGCCGAACGCGCTCCCCGCATCCGCATCGATTCGACCCTGGTGCTGATCAACGTCACCGTGCTCGATCCGCTGAACCGGCTGGTCACCGGTCTCGAACGCGAGCACTTCCGGATCTATGAAGACCAGGTGGAGCAGGAGATCGAAAACTGCGCCATGACCGACGCCCCCATCACCGTCGGCCTGGTCTTCGACACCAGCGGCAGCATGAAGGACAAACTCGGCCGGGCGCGGCAGGCGGCCGCCGAGTTCTTCCGCATGGCGAATCCGCGGGACGAGTTCTTCCTGGTGCAATTCAGCGACCGCGCCCGGCTGGCGGCGCCGCTCGGCGAGAGCCCGGAGGAGATCCTCAACCGGCTCCAGTTCGCCGCCGCCAAGGGCAAGACCGCGCTCCTCGACGCGGTCTACCTGGCGATGGACCAGTTGCGGCGCGCCGCGCACAGCCGCAAGGCGCTGCTGATCATCTCCGACGGCGCCGATAACGCCAGCCGCTATTCGCACGGCGAGGTGCGCGCCCGGGTGCGGGAATCCGACGCGCAGATCTACTCCATCGGCATCTTCGAGACCCCCGCCATCCGCGGGCGCACGCCGGAGGAGATCGCGGGTCCCGGGCTGCTGGGCGATCTGGCGCACGAGACCGGCGGGCGAAGCTTCGAAGTCCACAACGTCTCCGAGCTGCCCGATATCGCCGCCAAGATCGGAACCGAGCTGCGCAACCAGTACGAACTGGCCTACCGCCCCTCCAACCGCGAGCGCGACGGCCGCTACCGCCGGGTGCAGGTCAAGTTGAACAAGCCCAAGGGCCTTCCGGCGTTGCGGCTCCACTGGCGGATGGGCTACTACGCCCCGGCGCAATGAGCGGCGGCGAACTCTGGCCCGGCCGCGGCCGCCGGGGAGCGATTCCGCCGCTACAACGTTCGCGTGACCTTGGTCAGCGTTCTGGGGCGGTCCGGGTCGATTCCCTTCTCCTTCGCCAGGCAGGCGGCGAACAGTTGAGCCGGAACGATGTAGGGGATCGGCGCATACAACTCCGCGGGCGTCCACGCGCCGCTCGCCAGACGGGCCGGAATCCGGATGGCGTCCGGGTTGAGCCGC
>CAKZVG010000713.1 GCA_937921835.1 uncultured Bryobacteraceae bacterium
CGCATCCACCACCAGTGGAAGCCGGACAAACTCCAGCTCGAGCGCGGCTTCTCCCCCGACACCGTGGCCCTGCTCCGCGCGCGCGGACACGCCGTGGACAGCATCTCCGCGGTGGCGGTGGTGGAGGCGATTCTGGTGGACGATGGCTGGCTCCAGGGCGGCACGGACGGGCGCGGCGCCGGCCGGGCGGCGGGGTACTGAACTTCATGAAGCACGCTCTTTCTTCTCACGTGATCGCGAATCACCGTCTCACGACGGCGTGGCTTGACCGGCTGTGCCAGTCGGGCATTCCGGCGGTGGAGATCTTCGCCGCCCGCCAGCACCTCGATTACCGCAACCGCGCGCAGGTGGCCGAGCTCGGGCACTGGTTCCGGGATTCCGAGCTGACGTTTCATTCCCTGCATGCTCCCATGTACACCGACGACGTGTGGGGGCGCACGGGGCCGAACTCCGTCATCACCTTCCTGGAGACCTCCAAGCCCAAGCGCCAGGCGTCGGTGGACGAGATCAAGCGCGCCATCGAAATCGCCGAGGTGGCGCCCTTCCGCTATCTGATCCAGCATCTCGGGGTGGGCGGCGAGGAGTTCGACGAGCGCAAGATCGACGCCGCCTTCACGGCCCTGGAGGAGTTGAGCCTGTTCGCGCGCCACCGCGGCGTGGAGATCCTGCTCGAGAACATCCCGAACGGCTTTTCGAGCGCCGAGCGGCTGCTCTGGTTCCTGGAGACCACGCACCTGGATCTGAACTTCTGTTTCGACGTGGGCCACGCGCATCTCGGAGAGGGAGTCGCGAAGGCGTTCGACCTCATGCGCGGCCGCATCCGCTCCACGCACCTGCACGACAACGACGGCCAGCAGGATGAGCATATCTTTCCGCTGGCCGGCGCGGGCGGCACGGTGGATTGGCGGGAGACCATGCGCCTGCTGCGTTCGGGCGGCGAAAGCTTCCCGCTGCTGCTCGAACTCAAGGAGTGCGGCGAGTTCCCGCAGCCCATCGCCGCCGCGCGGGAGATCTTCGAGAAGCTGGAAGCGCTCGCTGACGAGGAGTGACGGACAAGAACATGCAGAGGATCCGCATCGAGGACGCCGGCCGGCACGCGGGCGAGAGCGTCGAGATCGCCGGCTGGCTGTACAACCTGAGGCGCTCGGGCAAGATCGCCTTTCCGCTGCTGCGCGACGGCACGGGCATCATGCAGTGCGTGGCGGTAAAGAGCGCGCTGCCGGAAGAGCTGTTCGAGACGCTCAGGAACCTGACACAGGAGTCGTCGCTGATTCTGCGGGGCAGGATTCGCGCCGAGCAGCGCGCGCCGGGCGGTTACGAAATGGACGTCGAAGGCGCGGAGATCCTTCAGCGGGTGCCGGAAAGCGATCCCTACCCCATCACGCCCAAGGAGCACGGCATCGAGTTCCTGATGGACCACCGGCACCTGTGGCTGCGCAGCAGGCGGCAGCACGCCGTGCTGCGCGTGCGCCACGAGGTGATCAAGGGCATCCGCGATTACTTCGACTCGCACGGCTTCACGCTCATCGACACGCCCATCTTCACGCCCGCCGCCTGCGAGGGCACCACGACGTTATTCGAGGTGAATTACTTCGAGGACGAGAAGGTGTTTCTCACCCAGTCCGGCCAGCTCTACAACGAAGCGACGGCCATGGCGTTCGGCAAGGTCTACTGCTTCGGGCCCACCTTCCGCGCCGAGAAGTCGAAGACGCGCCGGCACCTTACCGAGTTCTGGATGGTGGAGCCGGAGATGGCCTACGCGACCTTGGAAGACGTCAAGCAGGCGGCCGAGGAGCTGATTGTTTTCGTCATCGGGCGGGTGCTGGAGAACCGGCGGCGGGAACTGGAGACGCTCGAACGCGACGTCTCCCGTCTGGAGGCCGTGCGGGCGCCCTTTCCGCGCATGAGCTACGACGAGGCGGTGGCGCTGCTGAAGAAGAAAGGCAGCGCGATCGAGTGGGGCGGCGATTTCGGCGGCACGGACGAGACCCTGATCAGCGAGGAATTCTCAAGTCCGGTGATGGTGGACCGCTACCCCGCCGCCGTGAAAGCCTTCTACTTCGAGCCGGACCCGGAGCGGCCCGAAGTGGTGCTGGGCGTCGATATCCTGGCGCCGGAGGGCTACGGCGAAATCGTCGGCGGCGGGCAGCGCATTCACGATCTCAGCCTGCTGCTCAGGCGGCTGGAAGAACACAACCTGCCGCGCGATGCCTTCAACTGGTATCTCGATCTGCGCAAGTTCGGCTCGGTCCCGCACGGCGGCTTCGGCATGGGGGTCGAGCGGTTCGTGGCCTGGATGTGCGGGCTGGAGCACATCCGCGAAACCATCGCCTTCCCGCGCATGCTCTACCGCACGCGCCCGTGAAGCTCATGCGAACCGGCGGCATCGCGGTCATCGGCGCCCCGCTCGACCTGGGCGCGGGACGGCGCGGCGTGGACATGGGGCCGTCGGCGGTGCGCGTGGCCAACCTCAACCAGAAGCTGGCGGCGCTCGGCTACGCGGTCGAAGACTTGGGCAACGTCAGCGTCGATCAGCCCGAGAGCGTCGACCAAGGCCACCGCAAGGCGCGCTACCTGGCGGAGATCGCGGCCGCCTGCGCGCGCCTCGGCGGACTGGTGGAGAAAGCCGCCGCCGGTGGCAAGCTGCCGCTGGTGCTGGGCGGCGATCACTCGGTGGCGGTGGGGACGGTGGCGGGGATGGCGCGCTTTCTGCGGCGGCGGAAGGCGCGGCTGGGGCTGCTGTGGATCGACGCGCACGCCGACATGAACACGCCGCGCACCTCGCCGAGCGGCAACGTGCACGGGATGCCGCTCGCCTGCTGCGTGGGTCTGGGGCCCAGGGAGCTGGTGGAGTTGTTCGGCTTCGCGCCCAAGGTGAATCCCACCAACGTGGCGCTGGTGGGCATCCGTGACGTGGATCAGCTCGAGAAGCCGCACGTGCGCAAGTCCGGCGTGCGCGCCTTCACCATGCGCGACGTCGACGAGCGCGGCATGCGCGCGGTGATGGAGGACGCCATCGCCATTGTCAATGACGGCACGGCCGGGTTTCACGTCTCCTTCGACATGGACGCGGTGGATCCGGACGAGGCGCCGGGAGTCGGCACGCCGGTGCGCGGCGGCGTCAGCTACCGCGAGGCGCACCTGGCCATGGAGATCGTCTGCGACAGCGCGCGCATGCTTTCGATGGAGGTGGTGGAGGTCAACCCGGTGATCGACGAGTTCAACCGCACCGCGTCGCTGGCGGTGGAACTGGTGACCTCGGCCATGGGCAAGCGCATCCTGTAGCGCGCCTACGCAACCAGCTCTTCGAGAAACAGGCGGGCTTTGCGCGCTTCGGCCACGATCCCGGCGGGCGAGTCGCGGCGCTCCACGCATTCCACCACCAGCGGACCAGCCATGAATCCGCCGCGCCTCAGGCGCGCCAGCACCTGGCGGAAGTCTACTTTGCCCGTGCCGGGCGTGACCAGCACTTCCTTGGGCGGTCTGAAGTCCTTGACGCTCATGCCCACCACCAGGCCGTCCACCGAGGGCGCGTCCTCCACCGGGTCCAGCGCGCCATCGGAATAGAAAAAGATATTGCCCGGGTCGTACCAGATGCCGAAGTTGCGGCGCCCCACCAGTTCCACGACCTTGCGGCACTGCGCGCCGGTGGCGTTCGCGCCGCCGTGCGGCTTTACGCTCAGGCTGACGCCTTTCGACGCCGCGTAATCGCAACAGTCCCGCACCACCGTGTAGTAACGTTCGGTCAGCTCCGGCCTGCCCGCTCCGCCCAGCAGCAGCCGCGGACTGCCGAACGCGGCGCAGTGGTCGATGAGCCGCCGCAGACCCGCCAGTCCTGCTTCGAAGGACTTCTGCGCCTGGAAATCGCCGCCGTAGACCGAGACGGTCTGAAGGCCCCGCCGGCGCACCTCTTCGGCTGCGGCTGCGGCTTCCTCGAGGGTGGTTTCGAGCGTATTCAGGATGCGGGTTTTCCCCTTGTGGCTCATCAGCCCGGCGTACTGATAGCCCGCCTCGGCGATGCCGTCCAGTCCGATGCGGTAGTCGAACTGATCCCACAGCCGCGTGTAGCAGCCGATCTGCCAGCGGGGCGGCGGCCGCCAGCGCCGCGCCGCCAAGGAACGAGCGGCGAGTGATCTCGAGGAAGGTTCGCTTCATGGTCATTGCACCAGGCGCTTGAGCTTGGCGAGCGCGTCCAAGGCCAGCTTGTAACCGGGTTCGATTTCGAGCGATCGCTCGAAGCAGCGGCGGGCCTCCTTGTACAGTTCTTTCATGACGAAGGCGCGGCCGAGGTTGTACCACGGGAAGTGGTAGGCGTTGTAGCGCACGCTGTCGATGGCCTGTTCGAGCCAGGGGATCGCCTCGTCGGGGCGGTTCAATTCGATCAGGTAGGCGCCGATGTCGTTGTAGGGGTTGCCGAAGCCCGGGTCCACCTCGATGGCCTTCTTGCACTGCGCAATGGCGTCCTCGATGAGCCCCTGGAAACGGTAGGTCCAGCCCAGGTAGGTGTAGGCTTCGGCGGTGGGGTGGAGTTCGATCGAGCGGCGGTAGAGATCGGCGGCCAGTTCCAGTTCGCCTTGCATCTGGAGTGCGTACGCCTTCTCGAAGAGTTCCATCGCCAGCTCCACCAGCGCTTCGGACATGCAACCGTTGTATCCGAAGCGGCTTCGCCGCCGCAACCCGTCTCTGTTAGAATCCGCCATAGCCATGCTCCGCTTCCTGCTCGCCGCTCTGCTCGCACCGGCCAGCCAGTAAGCAGAGTGGCGCTGCGCGGTTGGATGTGGGCGCTGCCACGCGCGGCCCTGTCCGCCGGGGAGGCGGCCCTCGCCAAGGGGCTGGGGACGCGCCGAAGCTGTGCCACACTGAAGGAATGGCCAAGCAATACAGCGCACCGCCGCCCATGTCGATCGACACGGCGAAGAGCTATTCCGCCACCTTCGAGACCTCGCGCGGCGCAATCGTCTGCGAACTGTTCGCCAAGGACGCGCCGGCGACGGTGAACAATTTCGTCTTTCTCGCCCGCGAGGGCTTCTACGACGGCACTACCTTTCATCGCGTCATCGCCGACTTCATGATCCAGGGCGGCGACCCGGCCGGCACCGGCCGCGGCGGCCCCGGTTACCGCTTCGCCGACGAGGTGGCGGGCAATCCAAACAAGCACGGAGTCGGGACGCTGTCGATGGCCAACGCCGGGCCGAACACCAACGGCAGCCAGTTCTTCATCACCCACGTGGCGACGCCCTGGCTGGACGGCAAGCACACGGTTTTCGGGCGGGTAGTGTCGGGGCAGGACGTGGTGAACGCGGTCCAGCAGGGCGACACACTGAAGAGCGTGACGATTCGGGAGTCGTAGCGGCGCCGTGGCGGTTCGAGCCGGGTCTTCTGAATCGCGGAGGCAGGCCGGCTCAAGTCAGTACGGGTCCCGCCGGCGGCGCGCGGCGAGCCTGCGCCGCCGCTCCGCCCGCCGCACGCGGCTTTCGTCCATGCCGAAGTAGTGCGCCACCTCGTGCCAGATAGTTTCCTCGACCAGCCGCTCCAGGTCCTCGCGGCTGCGCGCCATGCGCTCGTGCGGTCCCTGGTAGATGGTGATGCGGTCGGGCATGGAAAAGCTCTCGGAGACCCCGCGTTCGGGCAGCGGCCGGCCTTCGTAGAGGCCGAGCAAGCCGGGTTGCGGCGGTTCCCGCTCCACCAGGAACACGACGTTGCGCAGGCGCGCGCGAAAGCGCGGCGGGATGACGCGCATCGCTCTTTCCACCAACCTGTCGAATTCGGCGGGACGCATGCCCAACTCCCATTGTAAGTGGGCTTGGGACGGCCGGCCCTGGAGAGCGGGGAGACGCCCGCGGGGCGGCGCGCGTGCGCCGCGTCTCCCGCCTCCGGGAACGCCTACCAGAACAGCTTGATGCGCACTTGCACCTGCCGCGGGTAGCCGTTCTGGCTGGAGGCGCGGTGCGGGAAGATGGTGCCGAAGTTGGCGTCGTTGGCGTTGGTGTTGAACGTCTCGCGCCCGTAGTAATTGTGGTTCATGACGTTGAACGCCTCCAGCCCCAACTGGAAGCGGAAGCGCTCGCCGATGGTGGTCATCTTGCTCAGCGAGGAATCCATGGTGAAGGCGTGGTGCTTGCGGATGTTCGGGGAACGCGAGGAGTTGACGTTCGGCGCGTAAGCGGGCAGCAGCAGCCAGGCGTAGTTGGCGTGGTCGGCGCCGCATCCCGCCGCGAGCGAGAAGCTCTGCGGCGTGACGTTGCCGCTGTTGTCCATGCGGAGCACGCAGGGCGACCAGCCGCGCACCTGGTGCGCCTTCCAGTCCACATCTTTGACCTTCGGGTCCTTGAGCATCAGAACGTTGCCGGGCAGGTCGGCCGGCTCGCCCGAGCTTTGGTTGAAGAAGGTGGTTGCCTGCCAGCCGGAAAGCAGCTTTCCGAGGAACCCGCTTGCGCCCCCGCCGAAGCGGCGCCCCTTGCCGAACGGCAGTTCGTAGACGAAGGTCGTCTTGAAGATATGCGGCCGGTCCATGTAGTAGAGGCCCTGCTGGAACACCTCGGCGTAGGGATCGGTGAAGCCCCAGCGCTCAATTTGCTTCGACCAGGTGTAGTTGGCCAGCAGGTTGAGTCCGCCCGAGAAACGCTGGTTGTAAGTCACTTGCATCGAGTTGTACCAGATCTTGCCCTGGTTCAACCCGCGCTGGTTCAGGTTCCCGTTGTACTGCGGGAAGGGCCGCGCCATCTGGAACTTCTGCACCGTGTTGGCGGTATAGAAACCGGTACCGATGAAAGGCGCGAGTCCTTTGTAAGGATTCGGCGTGGTGGCCTGGCAGTTCGCGGGCAGACCGCCTTCCAGGATGTTGCAGGTCTTGCGGTAGGCCAGCGTGGGGAGGTTGGAGTCCTTGTT
>CAKZVG010000714.1 GCA_937921835.1 uncultured Bryobacteraceae bacterium
ACTGAGCGGGTATCGGATTCATGTCGCGGTCCACCCCCAAGCGCGTCCCGCGGCTCCCGACATAAGTCACTTCGGCCAGGAACTGGCCCGGCAGCAGGCGCTGTAGATTCAACGACCACCGCTGCGAGTAGGGATGGGTGCGCTGGTAGTTGTAGAAATCGAGCGACTGGTTCAGGTTGGTGGTGAGACCGCCCCGCGGTCCCAGCGGAGCGAGCAGGCCGCTGGGCAGCGGGTTGGCGTTCGTCGCCACATAAGTGAGCCCGTTGTCGAGCGACGCCTGAATCGGAGTGCTTTGCGAAAACCCGGTCTGAATCGCGCCCGTCTTGCTGACGCCGATCGAATCGTGGAACATGCCGTAGCCGGCCCGGAGCGTGGTCTTGGGCGTCAGCCGGAACGCCAGGCCGATGCGCGGCATGAGGTTGTTCTTCTCGCCGCGGAAGGGGCTGCGTCCCAACCCGTCCTGCCGCACCCACGTCAGTCCGCCCGGCACACGGAAGCTCGCCGGCGGGATTTCCGGGATGGGGCTGCGGGCATAGTTGGCGCGGGCCTGCGCCTCGATCGGGTTGGAGACGGTCCCGGCGAAGCCCGCCACCAGGCGCTCGAACCGCTCCGTCATGGGCGTTTCCAATTCCCACCGGAGACCAACGTTCACGGTCAGCCGCGAACTCACTTTCAAGTCGTCGTGAATGTACAGCCCCCAGAACTGATCCTGCATGGCGAAGCTGGCGGTGTATGCCATCGAGCCGCCGGGAACCCCGAACAGCATCGACGCCAGCTCCTGCCCGACGGCCGCCGCCGGAGAGTTGTCGAGCGGTCCCCGGGTGTAGGTGTTCGGAAAGACCAGGTAGGGCGCGGTGGATTCGGAGAAGCGGTTGGCGAAGGTGCGGTAGACGCGGTAGTCGGCGCCGAACTTCAGGTTGTGGCTGCCGCGCAGCCAGGTGAAGGCGCCCAGGAAGCTGTGCGTCAGCCCGCTGCTGCCGCCGTCGCCGTCCTGCCAGCGCGCGATCTGAGTGTAGGCGCCGGCCTGGATCCGTGGCAGGGTGGCGAACCTGCCGTCGATGAGCCGCGTCAGGTTGGGCGAGAAGCCCAGCGCGGCCAGGTCCGTGCCGCGGCTGCCGCGCCGCTCCAGGAAGTCGGCGTTCGACAGGCCGTAGCGGACGTTCAGCACCAGGCTGGGGCGCAGCACGATCACGTCGTCCAGGGCGACGCCGCGCTTGATCTGGTTGATAATGGCCGCCGTCGCGGGACTGTTGAAACTATCCAACTGATTGTTGTTCTGGAAGTACCCGTAATGGGTGCGGATGAACAGGCGGTGGTTCTCGTTGAAGGCCTGGTCGTAGCGCACCAGGTGGGAGTAGTAGCTCTGGCGCCCCGAGAAAGCGATGAAGTGGTTGTTGCGCCCATCCGCCGTTCCAGGCAGGTTCGGCAGGGGATAGAGCGCCGCCAGTTTCGCGCCCAGCGGATCCAGCCGGCTGCGCGGGATCACGTTGCCCGGCAGCGGCTGGCGGCTGAAGCGCCCTCCCGCGGCCGGCGCGATGGTGGCGGGATCGTAGACCTGGTACTGATTCCCCACCCGCAGCAGGGCCGAGAAATCCCCTTCGCGCTGCGCCGCCGTGGGCACGGTGTTGGTGTTCGTCATCGGAACTCCCCACTTGTTCCCTTCGTAGGCGTAATGCCAGAAACTCCGGTTGCGCCCGTCGTAGAGCCGCGGCAAATAGACCGGCCCTCCGGCGGCGGCGCCATAGCGGTGGTTCTGGGAGACGGTCTTCCGGGTGCCCGCTTTATTGTTGAAGAAGTTGGGCGCGTCGAAGGCGCTGTTCTTGGCCCAATAGTAGGCCTGGGCGTGCAGTTCGTTGGTGCCGCTGGTGGTGCTGACATTCACCAGCGAACCGGAAGTGTGGCCCACGCTGGCGTCGTAGGGCGAGGTCTCAATCTTGAACTCCCGCACCGCGGTGGCCGGCGGGCTGAACGCCACGCGCGAGTAATCCCGGCCGCGGTCGTTCAACGTGTTGGAGATTCCGTCGATCTGGAATTCGGTGCTGAACCTACCGCTGCCTTCGGCCGAAATATCGGACAGCGCCTCCGGCGCCGACGGGCCGCGCAGCCGCAGGTTGGTGGTGTTGACCACGCCGGGAGCGAGCAGGGTGAGCTCCATCGGATTCCCGGCGCGCTGCGGCAGCTCGAGAACGCGGCGCTGGTCGACCACCTGGCCCAGGGAGGCGTGGGCCGTCTCGAGCAGCGGAGTCTCGGCCGACACCTCGACCGTCTCGGCGATGGCGCCCAGCTCCATCGCGATCTCCAATTCCACCGCGTCGCTCACGCGCACTTCGACCCCTTCGCGGACGAAGCGCTTGAAACCGGCCAGTTCGGCCGCAATCCGGTACACGCCGGGGGTCAGGAAGGGAATGCTGAAGTTGCCGGACTGGTTGGTGGTGGCCGCCGCCGACACTCCCGTCTGAACGTGGGTGGCCCGGACCGCGACTCCCGGGATGACCGCCCCCGATTGATCGGTTACCCGGCCGAGAATCGCCCCGCGTGGATCCTGGGCAAAACACACACCAGCGGCCAGTAAGACGGCCGCCACGAGACTACGCAACGCCAGTCGAATCATGTTCGCACACCTCAATAATCGCGGAAGGGGCCGCGTGGTTCAGAAGCCTCCATTTCTTTCCACCAGGCCTGGTAGCGGTCTTTCACCATGCGCGCGATCTCCGGGCGGTCCCGCGAGAGGTCCCGCGTCTCGCCGAGGTCGCTCTTCAGGTCGTAAAGCCCCTCCTGGCCGTCGTGGTTGACCCATTTCCAGTTCCCGACGCGCGCTCCGGCGTCGTTGGTGTAGGTCCGGTACCAGAACATTTCCTTGCGTTCGGATTTGCCGCGCCCCTCAAGCAGCGGCAGCAGGTTGTATCCGTCCAGCTTCACACCCGCCGGCGGGGGCGCGCCGGCGGCGGCCAGAAACGTCGGAAACAACTCCAGGCTGGAGGCGAACTCCTCGGTCACCACCCCCTGTTTCACCCGCCCCGGCCAGCGCACGATCAGCGGGACGCGCAAGCCGCCTTCCCACATCTTTCCTTTGCCGCCCCGCAGCGGCCGGTTATCGGATCCGCCTCCGCCGCCGTTATCGCTGGCGAACACGAACAGGGTGTTGCCGTCCAGCCCCAGTTGGCGGATCTGCTCCATGATCGCGCCGATCGAATCGTCCATCTGGGTGATGAGCGCCTTGTACTGCGTCTTCCAGTCCAGGCCGCCGCCATACATGGCGAGGTAGTTCTCCGGCGCCTGGCGCGCCGTCTTGTCGAACGTCGAGGCGGCGTGGGGCGCGTTGTAGGGCACGTAAAGGAAAAAGGGCCGCTGCTGATTCTGATCGATGAAGCGTTTGGCCTCCCGCGTGAACAGATCGGTGGCGTGGCCTTCTTCCTTGATCCTCTCGTTGCCCCGGAACATCGACGGGACGCCGTAGCGCTCGTGGGTGTAGTAGTCGATGCCGGTGTTGGCGTGGCCGTAGAAGAAGTCGAAACCGCGCTGGAGCGGCAGGAAGCGCCGGGCGCGTCCGCTGTCCCACTTGCCCACGATCCCGGTGGTGTAGCCGGCCGCCTTGAGCGCCTGCCCGATGGTGATCTCGCGCAGGTCCATCCCCAGCGTCATCTCCGGCGACAGCGAGTAGTTGTATTCGTTGAACTGGAACTTCCAGTTCACCTCGTTGTTGCGGATCATGTCATAGAGGCCGTTGCGCTGCGGGTAGCGGCCGGTCAGAATTGCCGATCGCGACGGAGTGCAGGCCGGCCAGGAGACGCAGAAGTCCGTGAAGCGCGTTCCCTCCCGCGCCATGCGATCCAGGTGAGGAGTGCGGTTGACGCGGTTGCCGTAGCAGCCGAGGTCGGCATAACCGAGGTCATCCGCGAGAAAGAAGACGATATTGGGAGGGCGGCGTGCTTGAGTCCGCGCGCGCGCGGCACTGCCCGCCAGCGCGGCCGCGCCGAGGGAAAGAAAGCTTCTCCGCTTCACGTAGTAACCCCTGGATAGAGTGTTTTCGAGAACGAGCCGGCGCGCAAGTACTCCTGGGTTAGCGTTGCCGCGATTACCGTAAACCCCCTTGTTTTCCGTGGAGTGATAGAATCTGCATGAAGCGATGCGGGTCCTTTCCAAGGAATCCGGTGTGGGCTCGGAGTCCTTCGAGGAGTCGGTGCGGGAGCACCTTGCGCGCCTTCTGCAATCGCGGGGATTTGTCAACGCCCGCCAGTTGAGCGCCTTTCTCACCTATACGGTGGAGGAGACCCTGGCCGGCCGTGCGGCGCTCATCAAGGAAACCACCATCGGAGTGGATGTCTTCGGGCGCCCCCCGAGCTTCGATCCGCGCGTCGACCCGATCGTTCGCGTGCAGGCCACGAAGCTGCGCGCCCGCCTGAAGGAGTTCTACGAATCCGAAGGCGCCGCGGAACGGCTGCGCGTGAGCTTTCCCAAGGGCGCATATGTTCCGGTGTTCGAGGAACGGGCGCCGGATGCCGTTCCCGCCGCGCAGGCTGCGCCCCGCCGCTGGCGGCGCATCTGGCTTCTGGCGTTCGCCGTCTGCGCGGCCGTGGCCGCCGTGGCGGCGGGGTTTTTCCTGCGGCCTTCCGGCGGCCCGCACTCCGCGCCTTCCATCGCGGTTCTGCCGTTCGTTTCGATCGGTCCGCAGGAGGTGGAGTACTTCGCCGACGGGCTCACCGAGGAACTGATCGCCTCGCTCGGCCCCATCCCCGGCCTGCGCGCCGTCGCCCGGACTTCGGTGTTCGAAAACAAGGGCAAGCAGCAGGATGTAAGGCAGATCTCAGCCCGTCTGGCGGCCGCCCATATCCTTGAAGGAACCGTCCGCTGGGACGGCGATCAGGTGCGCGTCACCGCCCGGCTGGTGGACGGCCACAGCGGCTATCAGCTTTGGACCTCGGCCTATACTCGGGAGCGGACCGGCTTGTTCGCCGTTCAAATCGACCTCGCACGCGACATCGTGGCCGCGATGCGCGTGCACCTGGCGCCGGCCGCCTCGCCCGCCCGCCGCGTTCCTGACCCGGAGGCCTACCGCCTCTACCTCCAAGGGCGCTACTTCTGGCGCTCCCGCGACGCCGAGGGCCTGGAGAAAGCCCGGCGGCGCTTCGAGATGGCCATCGACTGCGATCCCGGGTTTGCCGCCGCTTACGCCGGCCTGGCCGACACCTACTCGCAAATGGTGACCTACGAGCTGGCGACCCCCAACGAAACGCGCGAACCGGCGCTCGCTTCCGCCCGGCGCGGGGTTGAGTTGGCCCCCGATTCCGCCGAGGCGCAGACCGCGCTCGGTTACGCGCTGGCGGTGTTTGCGCTGGACTGGAAGAACTCCGAGCAGGCTTTCCGGCGCGCCATCCGCCTGAACCCCGCTTACGCCGACGCGCGCCGCTGGTTCGTCTCGATGTGTCTGCTCTTTTTCGGGAGGCTGGACGAGGCGCTCTCCGAGGTCCGCATGGCGGCGTCTCTCGACCCCATCTCGGTGTACGCCCAGACCGACCTGGGGCGGGTGCTCAGCGCG
>CAKZVG010000715.1 GCA_937921835.1 uncultured Bryobacteraceae bacterium
GAGCCGTCCCTGCGCGTCGATGGCGTTGCCGTTGGCGCCGTTGGATTTCTCGCGGGCGGTCTCGGTGCCCTGGCCCGGGACGAACTTCAGGATCTTGTCGTTCGGGATGTCGCTAAACAGCAGGTATCCCTCCGGCGACCACACCGGGCCTTCGGTGAAGCGATGCCCGGCGGAGACCCGCTCCACGTTCACAGCGGAGAAATCCTGCGCGCAAAGCGGGAACAGGCACAAGAGCGCGGCGGCGGGTCGCATGATTGCTGTTCTCATTTTACCCGCCGCCGGTGCGCTCGGGACCTCGCGCCGCTAGGCCACGTTCCGGATGCCGGCCAGCGCCCCCGTTTTGGCCGCCTCCAGCACCGGACCCATGTAGTCGTCCACCATCTCGGCGGTGAGCGGCACGGGCATGTTCTCGAGCTTCATCTTGAGTTGCGGGTTCTTGGCCGCCGTCAGCGCCCGCGCGATGTGCGCGTCGGTGAATCCAGGCACTTCGCTCAGCCGCGGCGGCACGCCCACCTTGCGCTCGAAGGCCATGTAGGCCTCCGCCACCGCGACGCCGAGATCACGCCCGCCGAAGTTGAGGATGGATGGATCGGCATAGCCCAGTTCGGCGCAAATCCGCGCCACCAGCTTCAGCGGCTGCTGGATGGCGGGCGCGAAGAAAACCGTGTAGTAAGGGTTCAGGATGGCGCAGGCGCGGCCGTGGCTCAGGATGTCGATGAGCGAGAAACTGGTCAGATGGGCGCCGTTGGTCCCGCCCAACATGATGGCATAGCCGCCCAGGTCCGTCCCCAGGCCAAGCGCTTCGCGCCCCTCCCGGTCGCGCGGGTTCTCAATCACTCCGGGCAGATGCTTCAGGATCAGGCGCAGCCCGGTGTCGGCCACCTCGGCCATCTCCTCGTAGTAGGGCTTTCCCACCGCGCTCCACAAAACTTCGAGGATGTGCGCGGTGCCGTCCAGCGCGCCGTCGGCGGTCAGCGCCGGAGGAGCGCCAAAGGTCACTCCATAGTCGAAGAACGCGCGCTGTGGCACGATGGCGTTGTCCACGATCAGCTTCTTCTGTCCCGTCGCCAGGTCGGTGATGTTCGAGTACTTGGTGAGGTGCGCGCTGGAACTCGCCGCGGTCTGAATGGCCACGTGCGGGGTAAGCTGCCGGCCGGTTTCGGCCGCCTTCGCGGTCACCAGACCGGTGCCGAAATAGTCGTCGATTCTTCCGCCCAACACATTCAGGACAATCGCCGCCTTGGCGGCGTCGATGGTGCTGCCCCCGCCCAGGCTGACGACCACCTCCGGCTTCGCCGCCCTCACCCGCGCCGCGATCCGCTCCAGATCCTCCCGCGGGGCGTTCGGGGCCGCGCCCTCGATCACTTCCGCCACCTCCACGCCCGCCGCCGCCAGCGAACCGGCCACCGTCCGCGCGGCTTCCAGCCCCCCGGGAAAATTGTCGCGCACCAGGACGGCGCGCCGGCCGTAAGCGGCCGCGGCCGCGCCCACCTGGCCCAGTATGTCGAACCCGTTCACATAGCTCTCGCCCTTGAACTTGCGGAGCAGCGCTCTCGCCCGATCGAACTCCTGCATGGATTCCCTCCCGAGTGATTTACCAACTGCCATGGTAGCGGAAGCCGCGGGGCGGTGAAAAGCCCGCAGCCGGGTGCGGCGCGCGGGGTGCCGATTGCATCAAACAGAGGCCGGATCGCAAGGAGGGCAGTATGTCGATTCGTCCCATCAAGCGGCTGATTCAGTCGAAACCGGCCGTCGAGGGAGCGGGAGTCCATCTCCGCCGGGCCTTCGGCTTCGGGAGCAGTGCGGATTTCGATCCGTTCCTTCTGCTGGACGATTTCCGCAACGACGAGCCGCGGGATTACCAGGCCGGCTTCCCCTGGCATCCGCATCGCGGCATCGAAACCATCACCTACGTCCTGGCGGGCGCCGTCGAGCACGGCGACAGCCTGGGCAACCGCGGGGTCATCGGAACGGGCGACGTGCAGTGGATGACCGCCGGCAGCGGCATCATCCACCAGGAGATGCCCAAAGGCGACGCCCAGGGCCGCATGCACGGCTTCCAGTTGTGGGCCAATCTCCCCGCGGCGCTCAAGATGACGCCGCCGCGCTATCAGGAAGTGAAGGCGGCCGGCATACCAACCGTCACCGACGGCGACGGCGCCAGCGTGCGCGTGGTCTGCGGGAGCTTCTGGGGCATAACGGGACCCGTCGACGGCATCGCCGCCGAGCCGGTCTATCTCGACGTGTCGGTGCCGCCCAACCGGCGCAAGACCTTCCCCGTGGAAACCTCGCGCCATGCCTTCGCCTATGTGTTCGAGGGCGCGGGACGCTTTTGCAACGCTTCAGAGCCCTTGCCGGCGCGCACCGAAAGCGCCGGCGGGTCCGGCGCCGCGCCGCCCACTGAAGCCGGCAACCGTTGGCTGGTCCTGTTTGAGCGCGGCGACGAGGTTACGGTCGAAGCCGGCGAGCATGGAATCCGGTTTCTGCTGGTATCGGGCAAGCCGCTTCGCGAGCCGGTGGCCTGGTATGGCCCGATCGTGATGAACACCCAGGAGGAGCTGCGCCAGGCGTTCCGCGAGTTGGAGGAAGGCGTCTTCCTCAAGCCGCGTTGAGAATCAGAAGGCGCCCTCGCGAGCGTACGGCTGGCTCCACAAGGCTACTTGCAGAACCACCGACTTGAACCATGCCTGGTGCATCTTATCGATCTCTTCGGGCGGGTGCCCGCGCTTGGACAGGAACGGCTTGATGGTGGCGGTGATGGGATAGATCAGCGCGATCATGTAGCGCAGCGGAACCTGCGAGGTGGCGCCGCGTACGCCGTCGGTCCGGTTCTTTTTGGCGGCGGTGTGCCGCAGTGCGATCTCCTGCTGGTAGTCGAGCCACCGCTGATCGTAATCGGCGCGGCAGGTGTCGCGGATCCATTGCCCGAAGCGCCGGCGGACCGCGCCCAGATACGCGCTGTCAGGTTCCCCGGCCGTGTTCCGGAAGTGCTCCAGCAGATGCGCGTTGGCGCCCACGAAGCCGTACCAGACGTCCAGGACGTCCTCGATTTGATCCTCGAGGATCTCGCCCGCTTGCCTCAGGGCGAGGGCATCCTCGGGGCCGAAAAGCACCGATTCCTTCAGGAGCCGCAAATCGGCCTCGCTGACCGGCGAGCGCGCAAGCTCCGCTCCGAGATCGTACCCTGGGATTGGCTGGTTTGCCGTCATCTTGAAACACCCTCCAAGCTAAAGGTAACCGTTAAGCCAAGCCTTGAAAAGCGGGCACAAAACGGTAAGGTGGTTACTGAGTGGTGTGACTTCATGAAATCAAACGCGTCAAACCCCGCGCGGAATCCGCCGCCGCTGAGCGCCGCCCGGATGGTGGAGGACGTCGTCGGCTGCAAGTGGTCCCTAGGAGTGCTGGCGGCCGTGCGCAACGGAGTGCGGCGTCCGGGGGCGATCGAGCGCAGTCTGCCCGGCCTTACCACCAAGGTTTTGAACGAACGGCTCCGCAAGCTGGTGCGCTTCGGCCTCCTGGAGCGGGAAGTCTACCCGGAGACGCCGCCCCGCGTCGAGTACCGCCTCACGCCATTCGGCGCCCGTTTCGCGGAGGTGCTCGACGGCATCGAGCGGCTGGACAGGGAACTTACGGCTCAGGAAGTTCCGAGGTCGAGACCACCCGCGACTCGCTCTGGAACTTCCGGTAATCGCGGAAGCTGAGTTCGACTTCGCGGTTGAAGCTCTTTACCATGCCCAGGCGGGCGTCGAAACGGAACTGGATCAGGCGCGGCAGCCAGATCTCATCATTCACCCTTCTTTGCTCCAAGGTGAAGCGCGCGCCCTTGCCGATGCGCGCCAGGAACCACCCGAAAGAGACGGTATCCAACGACTCCGCCTCGACCCGCACCCACGCGTATTCGGACTTGTCGATCCAGAGCCGCCCCCGCATGCGCGTCAGAAATTTTCCCGATCGTTCGTCGCGGGCGCGATAGCCGGGCTTCGGATCCGCGTCGATCACCCAGCACTCCCGGCCCGCGGCGGTTTCTTCGCCCGCC
>CAKZVG010000716.1 GCA_937921835.1 uncultured Bryobacteraceae bacterium
CCGCGACGAGTTGAAGGAGGGCGACCAGATCCTGGTGAAGGTGCTGGCGCTCGAGGGCAACAAGATCAAGCTCAGCCGCAAGGCGGTGCTGCGCGAACAGCGCGAAAAACTGAAGCAGGGCGGCAAGAAGTAGTTCCCGCGGGAGACGTGAGAACAGGGCGGGCCGGACGGCGTTCCGGCCCGTTTCGATTGCGGAGCCCGGCGGAGAGGGGGCTGCGCGGCTTCGTGTTATCGTGAGGAAGGTGCCGTCTTCGCCATTGAATATTCATCTCGAACAGTACGAGGGGCCGCTCGACCTGCTGCTGGACCTGATCCGCAAGCAGCAGATCAACATCTACGACATTCCGATCGCCAAGATCACGGGCCAGTATCTCGAGTACATGCGGAAGGCGATGGCGCTGGACTTCGAACTCAGCTCGGACTTTGTCTACATGGCGGCCACCCTGATCCACATTAAGTCGCGCATGTTGCTGCCGCGCGACCCGGAGTTGGAGAAGTCCCCGGCCGAAGAGGATCCGCGCACGGAACTGGTGCACCGGCTGCTCGAACACGAGCGGTTCAAGAACGCCGCCGAGATGCTGCAACAGAAACGCATGATCGAGGAGGCGGTGTGGTCGAACCCGCGCATCGGCGAGTTCACCGGCGAAGAGGACTCCCCCGGGCTGTCGGTTACGCTGTTTGACCTGGTGAAGACCCTGCGCGAGGTGCTCGATCGCGCCAAGAACCGCCCCGTCTACCAGATCGAAAAAGAAGACGTCGGCGTTCCCGACATGATCGCCTTCCTGCGCAAGCGGCTTGGCGGTTCCGGCGGCAGCCGCGTGGTGAGCGCCCGGGAGCTGTTCGAAAGCCAGCGCACCAGGCGCGCCATGATCTGCCTCTTCCTGGCGATTCTCGAATTGGTCAAACGGCAGGCCGTGACGCTGGTGCAGACCGATCTTTTCGGTGACATCGCCCTGGAGCGCCAGGAGCGTTTCGAGGAGATCCTGGACGGTGACGAGTTGCTGGCGGGGATTGATCGGGATTACGTGTAGCGGCGCCTGAGCCGCTGCCCAACACCGGCGGCGATGGAACGGGAACGTCAGGGAATGGACAATACGGACAGGGTTGCGGCGGACCTCGACCGGGAAGAGCGGGCTGGCGCCGCGGAGCAGGAATCCGCCGTGGCGGCGGAAGGCGCGGCGGTGGAGGCCGCCGGGGAGCCCGCCGACGGTCCGGACGCGCCCGCCTGGGTGGAACTGAACCTCCTCGGGGCGGAAGACACGGTGACCCCGGAACAGCTCCTGATCGGTGAGGAAGCCCCCGCGGAAGAAACCGACGACCGGCTGCGCGCGGTCCTCGAAGCCGTCATCTACGTCACCGACGAGCCGCTCTCGCTGGCGCAGATCTCGGCCGCCATCGAGCAGCCGCGCGAGAAGGTGCAGAAGCTGCTCGAGGAACTGGCCGCCGAGTACGCGAAGCCGCATCATGGGGTGTCGGTGCGCGAGGTTGCGGGCGGCTACAAAATGACCACCAAGCCGGAGCATCACGAGGCCATCCGCGCTTTCGTCAAGAACCTGAAACCGCCGCTCAAATTGTCGCTCGCCGCGCTGGAGACCCTGGCGGTGGTCGCCTATAAGCAGCCCATCACGGCGCCCGAGATCATGGAGATTCGCGGCGTTCAGGGCGCGGGCGTGCTCAAGACCCTGCTGGACCGCAAGCTCATCACCACGGCGGGGCGCAAAGCGGTGGTCGGCAAGCCGATCCTGTATAAGACGACCAAGGAATTCCTGATTCAGTTCGGGCTGAAGGACTTGAACGAGCTTCCGACGCTCAAGGAGTTCGAGGAACTGGCGCGCCTGGCGCTGGTGGAACCCGAGCCCGCGCCCGCGGGTCAGCCTCCCGCGCAGGAAAACGCCCTCCCGGGCGCCTGCGAGCAAGCACCCGCGCCGGAACCGGAGCCGCCGCCGGAGGGAGCCGCCGACTAAGATGCCCGAGGAGCGGTTGCAAAAGATCCTCTCCCAGGCCGGAATCGCAAGCCGGCGGAAGGCCGAGCAATTGATCCTGGAAGGACGCGTCGCGGTCAACGGCAAGGTGGTGACCGAGCTGGGCACCAAGGCCGATCTGGGCCGCGACCATATCAAGGTCAACGGAAAGCTCATCCGTCCTCCTCGCCGGCAGGTCTACATCGCGCTCTACAAGCCGCGCGAAGCCGTCACCACGGTGGACGATCCCGAGGGACGCCGGACGGTGATGGACTTTCTCGGCGGCGTGAAGGAACGCGTCTTTCCGGTCGGCCGGCTGGACTACCACAGCGAGGGGCTGCTGCTGCTAACCAATGACGGCGAATTCGCCAACGCGATCACTTCGGCCTCCCGCCACGTGCCGAAGCTGTACCTGGTCAAGGTGACCGGTTACCTCACCCCCGAGCAGGAAGAGCAGTTCCGGCAAGGCATTCCGCTGCAAGGGCGGCGGACCGCGCCGGCGGGCCTCCGGCTGGTGCGGCGCGGCGTCAATCCCTGGTATGAGGTGAAGCTCATCGAGGGCCGTCAAAATCAGGTGCGCATGATGTTCAAGCACTTCGGCCGGCTGGTGGAAAAGCTGAAACGGACGCGGATCGGATTTCTCGAACTCGGCCGGCTGCGCCCGGGTGAGTACCGGCACTTGACCGGCGACGAGGTCAACCGTTTCCGGAAGCTACTAGAATTGAAGACAGAGAGCTGAAGCCGCCGCCATGCAGAGCATCGCCGAACTCCTCCAGACCAGCCGGACCATCGCGGTAGTGGGGCTTTCCAGCCACCGCTGGCGGCCGAGTTACGGCGTCTCCGAGTACATGCAGGCCGCGGGATTCCGCATCATCCCGGTGAACCCGAACGAAACCGAGGTGCTGGGCGAGAAGGCGTATCCCGATCTCGAATCCGTTCCCGTGCCGATCGACATCGTGAACGTGTTCCGGCGCCCGGAGTTCGTTCCCGAGATCGTGGACGCCGCCATCCGCGCCGGCGCCCGCGCCATTTGGATGCAGGAAGGCGTTACCCACGAGGAGGCGGCCGGGAAGGCGCGCCAGGCCGGCCTGACGGTGATCATGGACCGCTGCATTCTGAAGGAGCACCGCCGCCTGGCGCGCCTTCC
>CAKZVG010000717.1 GCA_937921835.1 uncultured Bryobacteraceae bacterium
GCGGCGGCGGAGGCCTTCCAGCGCGCGCGCGACGCCGAAGAAGCGCGCTCGCTGCTGGAGAAAGAGATGGCCGAGCGCCGCCGGGCGGAGCGGGCGGCCGAAGCCAGCGAACAGCGCTTCCGCCTGGCCGCGGACGCCGCCCGGGCTTCGGTCTACGAGATCGCGGTGGCGGAGCGGCAGATCGTTTCCGTGTACAATCTGGGGCGGCTGCTCGGCGGCGGGCAGCCGGAGACCCCGCTGCCGCTGGAATGGTGGCTGGAGCGAATTCATCCCGGCGACCGGGCCGGCTTCCTGCGCAAGTTCGAGCATTGCGTCGAACACGAGAACTGGTATACGCACAAGTACCGGATGAAGTATTGCCAGGGGCACTACATCCTCGTCGAGGACACCGGCAAGGTGGTGCGGGCCGCCGATGGCAGAGCGCTGCAACTGATCGGGGGGCTGGTGGACGTCACGGACCGCGAACGCGCCCAGCAGGCTTTGCGCGAGAGCGAGCAGCGCTTCCGCGTGGCGCTGGAGAACTCCGCCATCACGGTCTGGATGCAGGACCAGGACCTGCGCTACCTGTGGGCGTTCAACCCGCCAGCGGACTTCCCGCTGGCGGCATTACTCGGCAAGACCGATCTCGAGATCATGCCTCCCGAGGCTGGCGTGCCGCTGCACGAGGCCAAGCGTGAGGTCCTCGCCACGGGCGAGGTGAAGCATGTCGAGGTCAGCGTCCCCACCCCGGCCTGCATGCGGACCTGGGATGTCACGCTCGAGCCGTCCCGGGACCCGGAAGGGCGCATCGTGGGACTGATCGGCGCGGGTATCGACGTCACCGAGCGCCGGGAGCGGGAGCTGGCGCTGCGGCGGACCAGCGAGGCGTTGCGGCGCTCAAACGAGGATCTCCAGCAGTTCGCCTACGTCGCCTCGCACGACCTCCAGGAGCCCTTGCGCACGCTGCAAGGCTGCACCCAGCTTCTGGAGCGGAAGCTGGCGGGACGACTCGACCGGGACACCGAGGAGCTGTTCGGCTTCGTGCTTTCGGCGGCGCAGCGGATGCGCACGCTGATCAACGACCTGCTGGCTTACTCGCGTTTCGACGCGAGCTACGCGGCCCCGGCCGCGCGGGTGGAGATGACCGGAGCGGTCCAGGTGGCGCTGGCGAATTTGCAAGACGCCATCCGCACGGCCGGCGCCGAAGTGGAGTACGGCGCGCTGCCAGCGGTGGAGGGCGATTTCGTGCGCATCGCACAGTTGCTCCAGAACCTGATCGGCAACGCGCTCAAGTACCGACGGGCGGGCGAGCCGCCGCGCATCCGCATCCGGGCCGAGCCGCGGCCGGAGGGCTGGGTGTTCGCCGTCGAGGATAACGGCATCGGCATCAGCCGCGAACACCTGAACTATGTCTTCGGCGCCTTCCGGCGGCTGCACGGCAAGGATGTTCCAGGGACGGGCATCGGGCTGGCGATCTGCAAGCGGATTGTGGAGGGCCACGGCGGCCGGATTTGGGTCGAGTCGGAGCCGGGGAAAGGGTCGTCTTTCTTCTTCACGCTTCCCGGAACGGGCCTTCCGGCGCGCGCGGGGGTGAAATAGAGGCGGACCCGGTGAGCGCGCGCAGCGCCTCTTCGAGCCGTTCCACGCGCCGCTTGATCTCCTCGATTTCCTGCCCTTCCGGATCGGGCAGGCGGCCATGCTCGAGCGTGTCGTCGTCTTCGACGGGCGCGCCGTAGCGCCGGACCACCCGGCCGGGCACGCCGACCACGGTCGAATGGTCGGGCACCGGGTGCACCACCACCGACCCGGCGCCGACCTTGACGTGGTCCCCAAGACGGATATTGCCGAGCACCTTCGCCCCGGTGCCGATGACGACGTGATTGCCGAGCGTGGGGTGGCGTTTCCCCTTCTCCTTGCCCGTGCCGCCCAGCGTCACCCCCTGGTAGAGCAGCACGTCGTCGCCGATTTCGGTGGTTTCGCCGATTACCACCCCCATGCCGTGGTCGATGAAGAAACGGCGCCCGATGGAGGCGCCGGGGTGGATCTCGATGCCGGTGAAGAAGCGCGCCACCTGCGAGATCAGGCGCGGCAGCAGGGGCACGCCCACGCGGTAGAGGCGGTGGGCCAGGCGATGGAACAGGATGGCGTGGAAGCCGGGATAACACAGCAGAATCTCGATGACGCTCTTGGCTGCCGGATCCTCCCGGAAGATGGTCTCGACCTGTTCCCGGATCGTTCGGAACATTTTGTCCTATTATCGCGTAACCCCGCTCTGATCGCGTAACCGGCCAACGCCAACCGCCGGGCGGCGCGCGGACCGAACGGGCACGAGGCGCCTGGAAGGACATCCGCGGACGCCGCGGACGGACCGAAGCCGGTCCCGCCATGCTATTCTGTCAACCGGAGTGTTCAGCCGCCATCAGCGCAAAGCTCAAGTACTGTTTGGACTTTCCGATGTCCTGCTGACGGCTCTCGCGTTCGAGGCCGCCTACCAGACACGGATCTGGCTGGCCGCCTTTCCCTCGCTTCCGCTGCTGAGCTTTGAGCGGGAATTCTACATTGTTGTTCCGGTCAAGGCGCTTTTGCTGGGCTTCGCGGCGCTGGTGTGGCTCCTGCTGGGCCGCTGGCTGAACGTCTACGAGCGCCTGGATTCGGCGCACCCGAGGGTGGTGCTGCGCGACGCGTTCCGGCAGTGCGCGCTGGGGGGGGTGGCGGTGGTGCTGTTCCAGTTCCTTCTGCGGCTCGACCTGAGCCGCCCGTTCCTCGCCCTGTTCCTGGTTTACTGCTGGATCCTGCTCTGCCTCTTCCGCTTGAACGCGGGCCGGATGGTGGGCCTCATCCGGCGCGAATTCGGCGCCCCGCGCGTGGTGATGATCGTGGGCACCTCGGAGAACGCCCTCCGGCTGGGCGAGGCGCTCGAGCGGTCGCGGCCGTTTGGCGTGGAGCTGGCTGGCTTCTTCACCGCCGGGCGCGGCCTCAAAGACCCTCCCCAGGAAGTCCGCCTGGGGGCGCGCTACGCCGTCCACCCCCTGGAAGCTCTGGGCGGAGTCCTGCGGCGGCGGGCGATCGACGAGATTATCTTCGCCGTCGACAGCAGCCGGCTTCCCGAACTCGAGGACGTGTTCCTGGAATGTGATGAGGAGGGGGTGCGGACGCGCGTGCTGATCGACTTCTTCCCGCATGTGAACAGCGAGATGTATCTGGACCGGTTGGGGACGGCGCCGCTGCTGACCTTCTCCGCCGCGCCGGACGACGAAATCCGCCTGTTGCTCAAGCGGGTCACGGATTGCCTGCTGGCGGCCGCGGGTCTGGTGTTGCTGGCGCCGTTCATGGCGCTGATTGCGCTGCTGATCCGGGCCACCTCTCCGGGACCGGCGATTTTCCGCCAGGTGCGCTGCGGCTTGAACGGGCGCCGGTTCGTCTTCTACAAGTTCCTTTCGATGTGCGAGAACGCGGAAGATCTCAAAGCCCAGGTGGCTCATCTCAACGCCAAGACGACGGCCTTCAAGATCCCCAACGACCCGCGGCTGACCCCGGTGGGGAAATTCCTGCGGAAGTTCTCGATCGACGAATGGCCGCAGTTGTGGAACGTGCTGCGCGGCGACATGTCGCTGGTAGGCCCCCGGCCAGCCGTTCCCGAGGAGGTCGAGCAGTACCAGCGCTGGCAGCGCCGGCGGCTGCGCATGCGGCCCGGCCTGACCTGCCTGTGGGCGCTGGCCGGACGCGACGCGCTGGACTTCGACACCTGGATGAAACTGGACATGCAGTACATCGACTCCTGGTCGCTGTCTCTCGACTGGAAGATCCTGCTGCGAACGATCCCCCGCGTGCTGACGGGGAAAGGAGCGCACTGAACATGCACCTGGTTCCCACTCAGGAGGAGGTCACCGCTCTGCTCAGGCAGACCGGCGCCCTGCGCGCCGGACACTTCGAGTATCCCACCGGCATGCATGCCGACGAATACTTGCAGGTGGCGCTCGCCATGCGTTACTACCAGCACCAGAAGACGCTCAGCGTCAGCCTCAGCCGTCTGGTGCGGGCCAACCCTGAATTGCGTGCGATGATTCCGGAGCTTTCCATCGTCGCGCCCGCTACCGGCGGGCTGCCGGTGGCCTACGGCGTCTGCGAGGCGATGCGCGCCCGCCAGGTTTACTGGGGCGAGCGGGAGAACGCGGACCAGCCGATGCGCTTCCGGCAGTT
>CAKZVG010000718.1 GCA_937921835.1 uncultured Bryobacteraceae bacterium
GCTTGGCCTCCTGGGCGCGGCGGAAGTAGAAGCCGACGCTCAGGCGGGAGTACTGCGGCGCGAGGCAGATGGCGACAATGCGCCCGATGCCGTCGTCCCGCATCCGCTCGATGGTTTCCTGGATAAAGGGGTGCCAGTTGCGCATCCCGAAGTAAACCGGAACCCCGAGCGCGCGCTCGAGCGCCTCGGCCTGTTCGCGCGTGCGGGCCAGCAGCGGCGAGCCGCCGCCGATTTCCCGGTAGCGTTGGCGCACTTCCTCGACGATGGCGGGCGCCATGGGACGGCCGCCGCGCACGAAGGTGAGGTAGGGTTCGACGTCCTCGATCCGTTCGGGAGCGCCGTGGGCAAGCAGCAGGACAGCCTGGCGCACTATGGGCGGAACTCCCTGACGAACTGCACCACCGCCTTCACGTGCTCGACGGGCGTCTCGGGCAGAATGCCGTGGCCGAGGTTGAAGATGTGCCCGGGGCGGGCGCCGGTCCGCTTGAGGAGTTCGTGGACTCGCATTCTGAGCTCGGGCAGGGGAGCGAACAGCACCGCCGGATCGAGGTTGCCTTGCACCGCGGAGCGATAGCTGATGTCCAGCCAGGCCTGGTCGATGTTGACGCGCCAGTCGACGCCCATGACGTCTCCGCCCGCCGCATGCAGTTCCTTGAAGAAGCCGGCCGCGCCGGTCCCGAAGTGGATCACCGGAGCGCCGGTGGTGCGGATGCGCTCGATGAGCGCCCTCGAGTACGGGGCCACGTAACGGACGTAATCGTCCGGGCTGAGCGCGCCGGCCCAGCTATCGAAGACCTGGATGGCGCGTGCGCCCTGCGCCACTTGCAGGATGGCGAACGGCCCCAGCACGTCGACCAGTTTGCCCATCAGCCGGCGCCAGAGCGTCTCGTCGCGGTACATCATCTGCTTGGTGCGCAGGAAGGTCCGCGAGGATCCGCCTTCAATCATGTAGCTGGCCAGCGTAAAAGGCGCGCCGACGAAACCGATGACCGGCACCTTGCCCGACAACGCCTTGACGACGATCTGAATGGCTTCGCCGACGTAGCCCAGATCGTCGGTATTGGAGATCGACAGCGAGTCCACGTCGTTGGAAGTGCGAACGGGGTTGTCGATCGAAGGTCCCTCGCCGCTGACGAACTTCAGCTTCAGCCCCATGGGCTCGACCGGCAGCAGGAGGTCGGCGAAGATGATGGCCGCGTCCACGTCCAGGACCTCGACCGGTTGCAGCGTCACGGCCGCGGCCAGGTCGGCCCGTTTGCAGATCTCCAGAATCGTGTGCTTGGATCGGATCTCGCGGTACTGCTTCATGTACCGCCCGGCCTGCCGCATGAACCATACCGGACGCACGTCGGTCGGCCGCCGCCGGCAGGCCTCAAGAAAACGGCTGTTCATTGGAGCCACGCGCATGGCACTCCCGCCCTGTCTTCACAGAAATAAACCCGAAAGCCCGGCGGCTTGTGCTTGGCCGCCCATGCCCGGCCCAGGATGTACAGCGGCTTGGTCCAGGCTTCGCTGTCCAGCGTCTTCGGAGCCACCACCGAAACGGAAAGCATCCCCTGCGCGGGGAATCCCGTGCGCGGATCCATGATATGGCTGTACATCCTGCCGCGCGCGCGGAAGAACTTCTCGTAGCTGCCCGATGTGGACATGGACTCGTCCTTCAAAATGACCTCTTCCACCGTGAGCCGGCTGTTCCTCGGATCGCGGATCTTCACCTTCCAGCCCGCCTCGCCGGGAGGCGCGCCCAGCGCGTAAATACTGCTGCCCCCGGCCGAAATCAGCGCCGACGCGATCCCGTGCTGCTTGAGAACGCCGGCCATGACGTCGACTGCGTAGCCTTTTCCTATGCCGCCGAGATCGATCTCGATGCCTTTTCTGGCAAAGCGGACCGTCCCGGCGTTCGCGTCGAGGATCAGGTTCCGGTAGCCGATCCGTCCCAGCACGCCTCGCACTTCGGCCCGGTGCGGCAGCCGCCCCGAGCCTTTGTAGAACCCCCACAGCTTCATCAGCGGTCCCACCGTCACGTCAAAAGCGCCTTCGCTCGCCCGGCTGTACTCGACGCACCTGGCCAGCAGCCCGAACAACTCCGTGCTCACCTCCACCGGCCCTTCCGCCGCCCTTTGGTTCACTTGGCTCAACTCGCTATCCGGTCTGTAGTTGGACAGCATCCGGTCCAGGCGCCGGACTTCCTCGAGCGCCTGTTCGCTGGCGGCGATCAGCACGTAACGGTCGGTCCCGTAAGCGGCCAGCGAGTAGGTGGTGCCCATGGCGTCGAGGTTGTTCTCGACGCGCAGCATGCCGGAATCGGCGGCCTTGGCGGCCAACGATCCCAACACCAACAAAATTACCACAAGATGTTTCATCCGGACGCTTTTTTTTCGTCCTCCCCCGCCTCGTCCCTCGGCCGGCCCCGGCGGACCCGGCGCAGCAGGCTTTCAAGCCGCTGGCCGGCCGCGGCTGGCCCGGCTTCGAAGTGCAGTTCGGGAATGCGGAGCAGGTCCAGGCGGGCGGCCAGATGCCGGCGCAGGAAATGCCGCGCGCCATCGAGCGCCTGGAG
>CAKZVG010000719.1 GCA_937921835.1 uncultured Bryobacteraceae bacterium
CGGCCTTGGCGAGCGCGGCGAACTCCCCGGCTGCCAAGGAGTTGGGAGCGTATTCGCGCACCGTAAGCCCGGCCGCGACGGCCTCGGCGATCACAACCCGCTGGCCGATCATGGGGAGGGCTTTCTTCCCCATCTTCGCGAGCGAGCCCGGAAGATCGCGGCCGAGGTGGGTGTTCATGAGGACGCGGGTGGGTACGAAGCGCACCCGCGGCTTCTTGGAACGCCGCGCGGCGCGCGCCTTGAGCACCAGCGACAGCGCTTCCTTGAGCGCGAACAGATCGAGCGGCGAGGGGCCGCAGGGCAGCAGAACCAAATCCGCCGCCATGGCCGCCTGGTAGGCCGTCTCAGGCATGCCCGGCGGGGTGTCGATGATCACGACGTCGGCGCCGGCGCCTTTGGCCAGCGGGCGCAGCGCCTCGGGCTTCTCCCCGCCGACGGTCTGAACGCAGCGGGCCAGAAGCCCGTCGCCCTGCGCGGCCCAGGCGGCGAGGCTATGCTGCGGGTCGGCGTCGAGCAGCAGCACGCTGCGTCCCATGGCCGCGAACTCGGCCGCCAGGTTGCCGGCGATGGTGGACTTCCCAACGCCTCCCTTACGTCCCGCGACGGCGATGATGGGCATGCCAAGTACTATAGGGGATTGGGCGGCGGGAAATCCACACCGCGCTTGCGCAGCCAGGCGATAACCTCCTCCGGAACGGCCATGGTGGACAGCCGTCCCTGCCGCACCAGCGCCCAGCCGTCGAACTTGCCTGTTTTCTTGATCTCGGCGAGCGTCACCGGTGGTTGGAGACGCCCACCGAATTCCACCTCCACCAGCGCCGATTTCGCGTCGCGCGGATCGGTGCGCGGCTCCGACAACACCCGGGCGTAGCCCACGATGGCCGACTCCCCGCCGCTGTGGTAGATGAACACCGTGTCGCCCGGCCGCATCTGGCGGACCGCCTTCACCGCCTGCGGATTGCGGACGCCATCCCACACCGTGCGCCGGTCGCGTTCCAGGTCCGCGAGCGAGTAGCTTCCCGGGTCGGTCTTGGCGAGGAAGTACGCCATGCCGCCGGTCAGAAATTCAGCCGGAGGGCCAACTGGATCCGGCGCGGGTTGCGCGCGCTGGTCGGATTCAGAAATTCGGGGTTGGCCTGTTCCGGCCCCTGGAAGCGGAGCGTGGTGTCGACGTTTTGAAACTGCGTGTGGTTCGGCGTGTTGTAGGTTTCAAAGCGCAACTGGAGGGTGCGGCGCTCCGCCAGCCGGATGGTGCGGTACAGCGACAGGTCCCAATTATTCATGATGGGACGCCGCAGGATCCCCTCGCCCGCGTTGCCCGGATCGCCGCGCTCGGGGCGCGTGAAGCGCTCCTTGAGAGCGGCGTGCGGGTCGCCGATGTTGGGCCGCGGACCCTCGGCGCCGGTCCCGGTGATGTCGACGTAGTCGATCAGGCTCATGCCAGGGTTGAACGCCTGGCCGGATTGGAAACGGTAGATGCCGGAGGATTCCCAGCCGTCGGCGAAGATGGCCAGCGTCCGGCTGCCCAGCTTCTTTCCGGGTTTCGGGAAGATGTAGGAGTAGCGCCAGGAGAGCACATGCGGCCGGTCGAAGGTGAGGGGGCCGTAGTTGCGCTGGCGCGGGTTGAAGAAGGGGCTTACCGTCTCCGTGTCGGTGCTGGCGGTGCCGAGGGCCTTCGAGTAAGTGTAGGCCAGACCGAACAGCAGGCCGTTGCGCATGCGGCGGTTGGCGCTCAACTGGAACGAGTTGTAATTGGAAGTCGAGGCGAACTCATACACCTGGATGTCGCCGTAGCCTTGAATCGCCCGCAGGAAGTTATCCGGCAGCGCGCGGTTGGCGGTGGGATCGCGGTTTTCCGGATGCACGTCCATCCAGCGGGCGCCCCAGGGCACGGGGTTGATGCTGCGCTTCCAGAGCAGGTGGCGGCCGAGCGAACCGGCGTAGGAGACGTCGAGAATGATGCTGCGCCCGATCTGCTGCTGGACGCCGAAGCTGTAGTTGTAGACCGTGCTGGCCTTGACATTGCCAAGCAGCGAATGGCTGATGGTGCTGGGAGCGAGCACGCCGGCGGAGGCGGCCGCCGCCAGGCCGTCCAGCGAACCGTAGTAGACCGTGGGCGTGAAAACCGTGGGCGGATTCGCCAGCAGGTTCATGGTCGGATTCCCTTGCGGGCGGTCATAAAACACGCCCGCTCCGCCGCGAACGGCGGTGCGCCCGCGCCCGAACGGATCCCAGGAAAAGCCCAGGCGGGGCGCCAACATCACCGCGGGGATGGAGTACATACCCTTCGGCACGCCGGGCGTCACGCCACCGGTCACCATTCCGTTGGCCGGATCGCCCACGCCGGGGACGAACGTTCCGATGAGACCCTGGTTGTAGGTGCGGCCCGAAAGCGGATCGATGGCGACCTTCTTCCCGTCCACCATGGCCGGGGCGAGCAGCACCGGGGCCCTGGCCGGATCCCAGCGCGCCAGGTCGAAGGAATTCAACTGGAGGCGGGCGTCGTACTGCGGCATGTCGTGGTAAAAACGCAGGCCGAAATCGAGCAGCAGGCGCGGCCGGATGCGCCAGGCGTCCTGAGCGTACCATTCGAAATTCGTGAACCGGTACTGGCCCTGCATCCGGTTGTTGGCCTCCGAGTAGGAGTTGTAGTTGCCGAGCAGCGCGTTGGCGTAGGCGTAGTTGGCGTCCAGCGGATTATTGGCGTTACGTCCGAAATCCACCGTGCCGCGGGTGGCGGTGCTGGCGCTTTGGTCCTTCCGGGTGCGCTCCAGGTACACGCCGAATTTGAGCGTGTGGGTGCCACGGATCCAACTCAGGTTCTCGACGAAGCTGAAGATGGTGTTCGCGTTGTAGTAGGGGATCCCGTTGCTCATGGACGGGTTGGCGTAGTTGGGCACGCCCCCGAAGGTCATGTTCGGGATGTAGCCCGAGGGGTTGCCGCCGAACCACTGCGCGATCAGGATACCGGTGGCGGCGCGGGAGACCGCCTGGTGGTTGATGGGATGGTAGAACAGCTTGTTCTGGCTCACCCCGGCCACGGTCTCGCTGAACATCGTGGGCGAGACCGTGATGGTGCTATGCAGGGTGACGCCGCGCCCGGGACGCCGGAACGAAACGGGCGTGAGCGGGAAGTTCAGGCTTCCGGTCACCCAGGAGCCGTACATCGGCTTGTCCTCGTCGCCGCTGTGGGTTCCGCGCCAGTACAGCATGAGGTTGGGGCGCGGCGAATAATCGACGCGCACCACCTCGGTCTGGCGCGGGAACGGGCGGCTGACCTGGGAAATGTAGTTCCACTGGTTGCGGCGCAACTCGATGGGATCGACGAAGTTCGGCAGCGGGAACAGGTCGAGCACCTTGCGCCCGACCGGGTGGAAGCGGCTGGCGGGGATGACGTTGCCCGGGAAGGGCGCGCGCTCGGCCGCCGGATCGTAGACCGTGATGCGGCGCCCGTTGACGTCGTTGCTGAGCGTGAAGTCGCCGCCGCGCTCGAGTTCGGTCGGCACCCGCACCGTACGCGCCGCCGAGGCGATCAACTGCCGCTGGAATTCCTGCGAGAAGAAGAAGAAAAGCTTGTCGCGCCGCCGGTTGAACTTGCCGGGGATGTAGACCGGGCCGCTCAAGGTATAGCTGAAGATGTTGTAGCGGTAAGGCGGCCGGGGCATGCCGTTGCGGTTGTTGAAATAGTCGTTGGCGGAATAGCTCTCGTGGCGGTGGAACCAGCCCGCCGTGCCGCGGAACTGCTTGGCGCCGCCCTTGGTGACGACGCTGATGGTGCCGCCGGAATTGCGGCCGTGCTCAGCGGCGTAATTGGACATCAGCACGCGAATCTCGCCCACCGAATCCATCGAGGGCATGGAGTGCACCGCGCCGTTGGACCCGGTGTCGAGGGTGGTGACGCCATCCACCGTCATGTTTTTCGAGTTCGAGCGCCCGCCCAGGATGTAGATGCTGCCGATGCTGTCCGGCGTCGGCGCGTCGCGGCTGTCGGCGGTGTCGACCACGCCCGGCAGCAGGCCCACCGCGTCCATGAAGTCGCGTCCCCGCAAGGCCATGGTCTCGATGTCCTCGGTGGTCAGCACGCCCGCCTTCTCCGAGGAGCCGAGCTGCACGGCGGCCACTTCGGCGGTGACCGTGACGCTTTCGCTCAACTCGCCGAGTTCCAGGACGATCGAGCCCAGCGAACGTTGCGCACCGGAGCCGACCTCGATGTCCTGCTGCACATAAGTCTTAAAACCGGGGGATGTCACGCGCAGCGCGAACGTGCCCGAAATCAGGTCCGGAAACGAGAAGAAGCCCGCGTTGTTGGTGCGCGTGGTGCGGACGAATCCCTGCGTGCTGGTGAGCGTGATTTCCGCTCCCGGAATGACGGCGCCGAGCGAATCCCGCACCGTGCCCGAAAGCGATCCGGAAATGTTTTGCGCCGGCAGAGCGGCCATCGCGATAAGAACGGTTAAGAAATAACGAAGCAGTAATCCCCGCATGGAAAGCCTCCTGAATCACCCGGAATAGCTACGCTTATCACGGCCAAACCCGGAAGTCAAGGAAGCCGCCGCGCCGGTTTGCGCAATCCGAAGACGATCCGCGCCACGCGGTTGAACAAGGCCGCGTTGCGCGGCTCGAGAAACATCCACTCCAGGGCGCGCAGCAGGGCCGGGGTTTGAAAGGCCGGATCGCTGGCGCGGCGGCGCGCGGTGAGTTGCCGCAGCATGCCGCGCGGGTCCTCGCGCACCGCGTCGAGCATCGCCGTCTGGTGCACGCAGGAGATGGTGCAAAACGGGGCGCACGGCTTAACCGTGTGGAACTCGCGCTCCAGGTGTTCGGCGCCGTATTCGGCCAGCGGAATGGCCGGTTTGCCGCGGCGCTGGGAGCAGTAGTGGACCAGCCCGTCCTCGCAAACGTACAGAAACCGGCTGCCAGCGCGGCAGCGCCATTCGTTGGGCTCCCCGCGGGCGATGTTGCGCTGGAACCGGCCGTAATGGGAGAAGGAAAAAACGGCCTTCTCGAGCTTGAGAATTTCCTCGAAGATCTCCATCTGCTCCCGACCGAGCGGCATGACCTGCCCGTTGTGATCGTGCAGGATGCCCACCGTGCCCGTGAAGCCGAGCTGGTGCGCGCGGCGCGACACCGCCAGCGCGTCGGAAGGCCGTCGGACGGGGCTGCCGAGGACCGAGTTCACGCTGACGGCGAATTCGGCGTGCCTGGCCAGCCACTGGAGCTTCCGGTCGAGCACCTTCAGACTCTTCTTTGAGGTTTCGTCGGGCTCCAGATTGTCGATGCTGATTTGCAGGTAATCGAGACCCGCGCGGTTGAGCTGGCGGATGCGTTCGGGAACCAGGAAGTAGCCGTTGGTGATGAGCGTGGCGATGGCGCCGCGCTGGCGGATGCGGCGGATGAGGAGATCGAGATCCGGGTGCAGCATCGGCTCGCCGCCGCTGAGGGTGATGATGGTCGTGCCCAGTTCCGCCAGCCGGTCGATGCGCCGCAGCATCTCTGCGGTTGGCACGGGCGGCGAGTGCGAATCGAACTCGTTGCAGTAGACGCAGGCCAGGTTGCAGCGCCGGATGGGAACGATCTGCGCCAGGATGGGGTGCCGCGCCGAGTGCATGGCGCGCGCGAACATGCGCGCTTCGCGCAGTTTCCTCGCTACCGTCTTCGCCTTGCGGCGGATGGTGGTGAGAAGCCGCATCCCCTTTACCGATATGGTAGCGGGCCGGACGCCTCTTCGGGAAGTTCCCGCAGGCCCATGCGCTCCCGGCAAAAGGCCGCCAGGTCGGGCGCCAGCGGGGCGTGGAACTCCTCCCGCCCGAGATGGGTCCGGAAGACGATCGAGGCGGCGTGCAGGGCGTGCCGCGGCAGGGGCAGCAGCCGCTTCAAGCGGTCCGAAAAGCCGTTCGCCAGAAACTCCAGCATGAGGTCCGGATCGGGGCCATAGAGCTTGTCGCCCGCCACCGGGTGTCCCAGCCAGGCGGCGTGGACGCGGATCTGATGCATGCGCCCGGTGCGGGGGCGCACGCGGGCGAGCGTGTAGCCGCCCCCCAAGGCCAGTGGCTCGAAGGCCGTCTCGGCCGCCTCGCCGTCTTCCCGCACCCGGCGGCGCGCGGCGAAGGCCGCCCGGTCATCCTTTCCGACCGGCTGCGTGACATGGCAGGGCGCGGCGAGTTCTCCGCACAGAATCGCCAGGTAGGTCTTTTCCACCCGCCGCGCCGTAACCGCCCGCTGGAGCCGGGAGGCGGTGGCGCGATTGCGAGCGAACACCATGACGCCGCTGGTCTCGCGGTCCAGCCGCGAGGGCATGTGCAGCCGCGCCTCCCCCAGGTACTCGCGGCAGGCTCCGACGAGGCTCGACCAGGGACCGTGCTTGGAAGGATGGGAGAGCACATGCGGCGGTTTGTTGACGGCCAGCAGATCCGGCGTTTC
>CAKZVG010000720.1 GCA_937921835.1 uncultured Bryobacteraceae bacterium
ATCCAGGCGACTCGTACCCAGGGCGAGGGCTGAAGCCATGACACATGTTGCGATCATCATGGACGGCAACGGTCGGTGGGCGAAGTCCCTGGGCCGAGCGAGGGAGTTTGGACACCGCCGGGGTGCGGAGTCCGTGCGAAAGGTTGTGGAAGCCGCACCTGATTTGGGCGTCGGCACGCTGACTCTCTACGCCTTTTCCTCGGACAACTGGACCCGTCCGGCGCGCGAGGTCTCGGCCCTGATGGCCCTGCTCGGGAAGTATCTGCGGGAGCAGACCTCCCGCTGCGCGGAGAAGGGAGTCCGCATCAACTTCATCGGGCGGCGCGACCGGCTGGCCCCAGCCCTGGCCGCGCTCGTCGAACAGGCCGAGCGCCGCACCGCGGGTTGCCGCCGCCTGCTGGTGCGCATCGCCGTCGATTATTCGGCCCGCGACGCGATCGTCCGCGCGGCCTCGCGCGCGGCCGGGGATGTTCCCTTGACGCGGGAGAGCTTCGCCGCGCGGCTGGCCGAAGCCAGCCATTCTTCGGCCGGTCCGGTCCCCGACGTCGACCTGCTGATCCGCACTGGCGGTGAGCAGCGCCTGAGCGACTTTCTGCTCTGGGAGTGCGCTTACGCGGAGTTGTATTTTACGCCGCGCAAGTGGCCGGATTTCGAGGCTGCCGATCTCGAAGCGGCGATCCGCGAGTTCCGCCGCCGCGAGCGGCGATTCGGCGGCGTGCCGGCCGCCAAGGCCGTCTGAGCGGCCGTCACTTGCCGTCTGGCGGCCTGTTCCGGGCCTCCAGGACCCGGTAGACCTCCCGCTTCGGCAGTCCCCGCTCGCGCGCCACGGTCTTGATGGCCTCCATGCGCGAGAGCCCGGCCGCGACGTGGCCCGCCACGGCGGCGTCCAGGCGGGCGGGGTCCGCTTCCGGCGGCTCGCCGCGCGCGATCAGCACCGTGAATTCGCCCTTGACCGATGCCCTCCGGGCGAGTTCCTCGCGCAGCGCCAAGGGACTTCCGGCGAGGAATTCCTCGTGGATTTTCGTGAGCTCGCGCGCCAGCACCACGCGCCGCTCGCCGAGCGCCGCCGCGATGTCCTCCAGGGCGCCGGCAATCCGGTGCGGCGCTTCGAAGAAGACCAGCGTGGCGGGGTCTTGCCGCAGGCTCTCGAGCAGTTTCCTCCGCGCTCCGGCGCGGGCCGGCAGGAAGCCTCCGAAACGGAAGCAGTCCACCGGCAGGCCGGCCGCGCTGAGGGCCGCCAGAAGGGCCGAAGGGCCAGGCACGGGCGTCACCGCGATGCCCCGCGCGCGGGCCGCCGCGACGATGCGGTAGCCGGGGTCGGAAATCAGCGGCGTGCCGGCGTCGGAAACGAGCGCGACGCTCTTTCCCGCTTCCAGCGCCCCGAGTAGGCGGGCGGCGGCTTGCGCCTCGTTGTGTTCGTGATAACTCACCAGCGGCCGGGAGATGCCGAAGTGATCGAGCAGTTTGCGGCTCTGGCGCGTATCCTCGCAGGCCACCAACGCGGCCTCGCGCAACACGCGCAGCGCGCGGAGGGTGATGTCCTCCAGGTTCCCGATGGGCGTGGCGACGATATACAGGGTGCCGGCCAAGACCTCCATTCTAGAAGATTGCAGGTTTTAGCCGCCCCGTCCGATAGAAGAACAGTCTCACCGCGGCCCGGCCGGCGGCGCTCGTCCGGAAATGCGGATACCATAAAAGACGAAGGGCTCCGCCCGGAGCAAGGGAGCAGCAAGTGAACCTCGAGCAAGGCGTGGAATCGAGCTTCTACACCTGGCAGGTGCCGGGAAAGCCCTTGGTGATTCACGTCGACTTCGACGTGATCGACAGCTTGCTGATGGAGGTCATGCAGGGCTACGGCTCCGCGCCGAGGCGGGGCGTGGAGGTGGGCGGAATCCTGCTTGGCTCCGTCCAGTCCGGTGAGCGGACTCTGGTCCACATCGTCGATTTCGAGCCGGTGAACTGCGATCATTCCCGCGGTCCGTCCTACCTGCTGTCGGAGAGCGACCGGCTGCGCTTCGAGGAGACACTGGACAGGTGGCGGCCCGGGAAACATGAGAAGTATCACGCCGTCGGCATGTACCGCAGCCAGACCCGCGAGGGGATGGCGCTCAGTCCCGACGATCTCATTTTCTTCAATGAGCATTTCCCGGAACCGGCCGACGTCTTTCTGCTGGTGAAGCCGTTCGCGAGCAAGCCCAGCATCGGCGCCTTTTTCTTCCGGGAAGAGGGCCGCATCCGCAGCGAGGCCAGTTACCTGGAATTCCCGTTCCGGCGAAGCCTGCTCGGTGGAGCGGCTACGGCCCCGGGGGGAGCGCCGGCCGGGGCGAACGCCGCCGCCGGCTCGGGAACGGCTCCCGCCGATGATCCCGCGGCGGGCAGGGAAGCGCCGGCCGGGAACCCGTCCGAAGGCGAACTCCTCGAACCGCCGCGCCTCAAGCGCAACGTCTGGATACCGCTGTCGTTCATCTTCCTGCTGGTCGGCGTGCTGCTCGGTTTCCAGGCGGCGCTGAGCCTGCGTCCGGCGGGCAATGAGAAATCCGGCCGCGATCCTTTGTCGCTGGAACTGGTGGCCG
>CAKZVG010000721.1 GCA_937921835.1 uncultured Bryobacteraceae bacterium
TCCCAAACCTCCTCAATTCCGACCGGCCGGCCGTCAAACAGCGGGCCCGCGGGGCCGAACAGCACCACTTCCCGCAGGCGCTCAAACCTTTCCGGATGGCTGCTGAGAGAGATGGCCGCCACTTCACCCTTGTTGCCGCGCGCACGGATCACGCGGGCGACTGCGATCCAATCCTCCAACTTCCACTATACACGTAGCTGTAAGGATTTGCAGGGGATGCGGAGGGGCGCGAAGGGGGTGTCCGCGCCCCTCCCTTGGCAGCCGCACCGGGCGAAGGCATTGCGCGTCCCTTCCGTCCCCTGGAGAGAAGGTGCGGGCCGCCTGCACTACGGGTTTCGGACTTCCGCCAACCCGGATAGCATCTCAGCCAAATCCCGCCAGGACGCGGCGCACTGGTTGGCCGGCACGGTACTCTGGCCCCACTCCGCCAGGACGCGGGCGCGATAGCCGGCGCCCGCCTCACGCT
Organism: uncultured Bryobacteraceae bacterium; assembly: GCA_937921835.1. Classification (GTDB taxonomy): domain Bacteria; phylum Acidobacteriota; class Terriglobia; order Bryobacterales; family Bryobacteraceae; genus CAKZVG01. Next base: position 467 of record CAKZVG010000721.1, read on the forward strand.
GCACCCATTCTTCATACGCGGCAGCGAAACCACAGATGGAGGAAAGCTGCGCGATCAAACGGTGGTCTGCACTGCTCACCGCCGGCTCCGCAGGGAACGAATCCGGCGACCAGATTTCTTCTCGCAACCGGTCAAGCGGGACGAAAACTGGTTGGAAACGGTAGCGGTTGACGTAGCACCCCCCCTCCGGCTGTTCCCACAGGACGCCGAAACCCCAGAGGTGGATGTTGGCGCCGCCCATATTCTTCCAATAATGCGTACTGCCGGAAACCGTCGCAGGAGGCCGCCGGCGCGAAAACCCATATTCGAGGAGGAGATTGCCCTCCGGCCGCCGGATGTCCGCGCCCCAGCACCAGCACTGCTGATGGAGCAGCTTCGCGCCCCGTCCGGCCAGTTCGTCCGGGAGCGCCAAGACCGTGCCCGGCCGCATCGGCTACGGAGAACTTTCTGCTTTACAACGTGATGACCTGGTCCGGCGGATTCGCGCCAAGCGCTTGATAAAGGTCCGGGAAACAGCCGATGGAAACGCCGTCAAAGAGCTTGTCCGCGATCTCGCGCTCATAGCAGCACTGGTCGCAGCACATTAGAAGAATGTTCTTCTCCTGCGCGACCTTAACCAGCCGTTCGCCAATCGGGTCTCCTTTGCGCATCAAATACGTATTGTCTTCAAAGAAAAACATGCCAACGACTTCCGCGCCGTGGCGGTCTTCTTCCAATTGCGGCAGGATCATGCGGCCCAGTTTGTAGGACACCGTGTGGCCTGCGGTGGAAAAAATGTAGGCGACTTTCATTTGCTGTTGCTTCCTTTCGCTTCCTCGTCCGCCAATGCTGCCCGCAGCGCGGCGATCGCAAGCGCCGCTCTGGAATGGCGGGTGGGGGGTACGCCCCGCACGCGTTGAATGAGATCCACTGCCCGGATGCCGAGCGCTTCCGCGATGGGCCTGCCTCTGAGCATGCGCGCCAGCAGTTCACAATAGGCCAGCAATGTCGCGCAGGTCGTCGCCTTATAGTCTGCTTCCGCGACGACGTTGTCCATCACCTCCAGGCGGATCACCACCTGAAGACGGTTCGTCTGGTCGGCTGCACGCCCGCTCCGGTTGCCGAATTCCCTCCCATGAGACCGCCGCAAGGCCGCTTCGAACAGATTTTGGAGACTTCCGTCGCAATGGTCGCAGCAGGCCGTCGTCATGGCAGTCCTGATGATAACGTACTCTCAGTTATACCGTCAACTCCGCTCCGCGCGGTGTCAAGGCAAGCTGGAAACGCCGCCCTATGGCCAGGGCCGCGCGGGGTGCCTGGGATGCCGCGGACGCCGGGGAAGCGGAGAGGGGCTGTACCAACACCAGGAAGCCATGGGGAGGGGGTGAAGCCCGGCTCCCGGAATCCCGCGGCGCCGGCGGCTCTGGGATTCATCCCAACGGGCAGAACCGCGGCGCGGATCAGGACCGCGCCGGATCCGCTCCCGGCCCGTCTCGCTCACCCAACGGCGAAGATTTGCGCCCTTCCCCCGGTTCGCGTTAGACTTTGCCTTCCGGCTGTTCTTCCGCCGCCGGATCCGGTTGATGATCTGAAGCCTTGAGGTCCCCGATTGACACTCGCTCCGGTTGACTACATCATCCTGGCGATCTATTTCGCCTTTGTCCTCGGCATCGGGTGGGTGCTGAAGCGCACCGTCTCGACCAGCTCGGACTTCCTCACCTCGGGGCGCTCGGTGCCCCTGTGGATCACCAGCCTGGCGTTCGTGGCCACCAACCTGGGCGCGCAGGAACTGATCGGCATGAGCGCCTCCGGCGCCAAGTACGGCATTATGACCGCCCACTTCTACTGGGTGGGCGCCATTCCGGCGATGATCTTCGTCGGGGTGTTTATGATGCCGTTCTACTACGGCAGCCGTGCGCGTTCGGTGCCGGAGTACCTGAAGATGCGTTTCGACGAGAAGACGCGCGCCTTCAACGCCATCAGCTTCGCGGTGATGACCATCTTCTCCTCGGGCATTTCCATGTACGCGCTCGGGCTGCTGTTCCAGATCGTGCTGGGCTGGAGCTTCACGGCCTCCATCCTGCTCTCGGCGGTGATTGTGCTGATCTACACCTTCCTGGGGGGGCTGACCAGCGCCATTTATAACGAAGTTCTCCAGTTTTTCCTGATCGTGCTCGGCTTCGCTCCGCTGGCCTACTTGTCGGTGGCCAAAGCGGGCGGGTGGGAAGGCATCTCGGCCCGCCTGCCCAAGGCCATGACCTCGTCCTGGCAGCATATGGGGAGCGCGGCCCAAAACCCGATGGGCATCGACGTCTTCGGCATGGTGGCCGGTCTCGGCTTCGTGCTCTCGTTCGGCTACTGGTGCACGAATTTCCTGGTGGTCCAGCGCGCCATGGCGGCTAAGACGATGACGGCGGCGCGGCTCACGCCGCTGGTGGGCGCGTTTCCCAAGATGCTGCTCCCGTTTATCGTGATCGTTCCCGGACTGGCGGCCCTGGCCATCAGCCAGATGGGCGCCGGCTACGCCATCCCGGTGAAGGGCGACGGCTACGACTACGATCAGGTGCTCATCACCCTGATGGCGCAGTTCTATCCGCAGGGCATGCTGGGCGTGGGCCTCACCGCCCTGATGGCGTCGTTTATGAGCGGCATGGCGGGCAACGTCACGGCCTTCAATACGGTCTGGACCTACGACCTCTACCAGGGCTACATCCGCAAGAACGCTCCCGACGCGCACTACCTGCTGGTGGGGCGGCTGACCACCATCATCGGCGTCGCGGTGTCGATCGGCTGTGCCTACGTGGCCCGCATGTACGACAACCTGATGGACCTGCTGCAACTGGTCTTCGGCTTCGTCAACGCGCCGCTGTTCGCAACATTTTTGTTGGGAATGTTCTGGAAGCGCGCCACCGGGCATGGCGCCTTCACCGGTCTGCTCACCGGCACGGCCGCCGCCGCGCTGGTGCACGGCCTGACGGTGGCCGAAGGAAAAGGCGGCTGGCTGGCCAACTGGCACACTTACCCGTCCATCATGGCGCAGAACTTCTGGATCGCCATCTACGCCTGGACGGCGTGCTTTTTGGCCACCATCGCCGTCAGCCTGCTGACCAGGCCCAAACCGGAGGCGGAGCTCGAAAAGCTGGTCTACGGGTTGACCCCGATCCCCAAGGAAACGGGCGTAGCCTGGTACCTCCGGCCGGCTCCGCTGGCGGTGATCATCGGCGTGGTCTGCGTGCTGTTGAATTTCCTGTTCTGGTAGAGGGGTTATGGACCTGCGCGTTCCTTCCGGTTGGTTCTTCCTGCTGCTGGGCGTGATCCTGTGCGCGGCGGGCGTGCTGCTGCCGTCGCGCGCCGCGCTCACCGAGATCAACGTCAATCTTTACAGCGGCATCATGATGCTGGTCTTTGGAGGAGGGCTGCTTTGTCTGTCGCGCCTGCGTTCCTGTCCGGGCAGTTCGAGCAGCATTTCGGGGGAAGCGCAACTCCCGCTCTGTATCGCGCCCCCGGGCGCACCAACCTGATCGGCGAGCACACCGACTACTGCCTGGGGTTCGTGCTCCCGATCGCGCTCGAGCTGGCCTGCTACACCGCCGCCGCGCCGGCCGGGGACGGCCTGCTGCGCATCTACTCCGCCAACGTCGGCGAGACGCGCGAGATTCCGGTCGAAGGGATCCTCAACGCGGAACCCCGCCGCGACTGGAGCGACTACGTGGTGGGCGTGGCGCGCGAGATCGCCCGCCTCGGCTACGCGCTGCGCGGCCGCGACCTGCTCATCCACAGCACCGTGCCGGCCGGCGCGGGGCTGAGTTCCTCGGCCGCGCTGGAGGTGTCCTGCGCGCTGGCGCTGCTCGACGGCCAGCCCATCCAGCCGCTCGATCTGGCGCTGCTCTGCCAGCGCGCCGAGCGCGAGTTCGTTGGCATGCCGTGCGGCATCATGGACCAGTACGTCTCCGTGTTCGCGCAAGAGGGGGCGGCGGTGAAGATCGACTGCCGCAGCCTGGAGAGCGCGATCGTGCCGCTGCCCGCAGGACTTGCCATCCTGGCCGTGAACTCGATGGTGAAGCACGAGCTGTCTGGTTCGGCGTATCGCGACCGCGTGCGCGAGTGCGGCGAGGCGGTTGCGGCGCTTCAGACGCGCTACCCGGAGGTGAAGTCTCTGCGCGACGTGACGCCGGCCCAGCTTGATGCCGCCGCCGCCGCCGTCCCCGAAGTGCCCTACCGGCGCGCCCGCCACGTCACCACCGAGAATGCGCGCGTCGAGGCGTTTGAGGAAGCCTCCCGCCGCGGCGACCTGAAGGCGATGGGCGAACTGTTGGTGGCCTCGCACCGCAGCCTCCAGCACGACTACGAAGTGAGCTGCGAGGAACTGGATTTCCTGGTGGATAGTGCGCTTGCCGTCGACGGCGTCATCGGCGCGCGCATGACCGGCGGCGGCTTCGGCGGTTGCACCGTGAACCTGGTGCGTCCCGCGGCGGTGGACGCGTTCCGCGCGGCGCTCACGGCGCGCTACCGGGAGCGCTACGGACGCGAGCCGGAGTTCTACGAGTGCAAACCCTCGCGGGGGGCGGGGAAGCTGTGATCTGCCGGACCGGCTTACTGGCTCGCGAGCCGTGAGGGGAGCGCCCGATTGTCCAACCGGCCGGTCAAGAACATGGCGTCCATCCGGTCCCGTCCTATGTAGCGGACGCGAAACAACAACTGGAGGGTTTGGCCGCGACCGATAGCGGAGGAGTCGAAGCACTGGTCGAGCGAAGCCAGAAAACCGGCATCGCTGAGCTTATCGATCATGAACGAAGACGTCCGCGCACGGCTTCCAAGAATGCTAAGCAGCATCTTCCCGGACGGCGTCGTCCGGCGGGTCAGTAGTGCGTAATCGGGCTCGGTTTCACTCACCTTCTGCACTTCGTTGCCGCCGCGCGGACGGTACAGCTCGGATTCGCCATCGCCTGGCTGGCGGTTTCGAATCCCCTCCCAGCCGCCGGCCTCGCGTTTGGCGAAATGGAAATCGAGGTCGCCGAGCGCCTCTCCCAGCCAGGGGATGCCGCGCGGGTGTCCGATCAGGATGGTGTTCTGCCGGCGTACGGTCTCATCGGTGATCTCGCGCCCGCCCACAATTCTGGCCTGAATGCCGGCCGCATGCAGGACCGCCAATAGCCGCACCGAGGCGTGCAAATCGCTGACGGTCACCCAGGGATCGCTGGCGGGCCAATAAACTCCGTCCCCAAAGAACGTCCCCGCCTGCGCGATCGACTCGGGCTCGTTCAGCCGGAAGTCCCGGAAATAGCCTCGCAGGCTGCGGACAAAGAGCGGCGTCGAAACGCCGATCAGGATCTCCTCGCCCGGCGTGGCGATCCCCTGCCAAACCGGATGCGCCAGCACTTTGGCTGGCGCGGCCTCTACGTTTCCGCGGGACGAGGTAAGCAGCATCGTACCCAGCGCCAGCACCGCCGCGCAAACGCCGCCCACGGCGATTCCGGCGCGGAAGTCCCGGCTCTTCCACAGCAGTTGCCGCTCCGGCAGAGGGGTCTCCTCGGGCGCTGTCCGAAACGATAGCAGGTAGGGGTGGCTCGACAACACCAGACGGGCGCGGGCATCGCCTCCCGCCCGGGCGTAATACTCGCTGAGCTTCTGCCGGAGCCTGCGAGCCTGAACGCGAACGATGGTATCGATACGCGGATCGAAGTTCCGCCTGTTGAATACCTGCTCGCCGATGCTCTTCTCGCTTAACCTTTCCAGGTCGCCGTCTTCGCTTCGCTCTGCCAGGTAGATCAGGAGGCGGGAGAGTTGGCCACTGCGGCGAAAGACCGGACTTTTCACCAGCCGCCGGGCTTCTTCGCGCAAGGAGCCCGCCGTCTCGCAACCAGCCGGCCGGCAGTTGAGCACTTGCTCCATGGCCACCAATGCAAAAAGTATATCACTCCGGTTCTTATCCAGCAATCTTAATTGATTCAACAGCTTGCAATCCAGACGCTCACCTTCCGGTCACGTTAATTTCCTCGCCTGTCTCTGGGCGCCGTTAGCCCGGACGCCGTAGCATGAAGCAAGCACGTATGTGGACCAGGCGAGAATTCTTGAGCGGCGCGGTGGCCGCCCTTCAGGCGAAGGGAGCACCACATTCCCGGCCAAACATTCTATGGATCACCTGCGAGGACACTTCGCCGGACCGGCTGGGATGCTATGGGAACCCGGTTGCCCGGACCCCCAATCTGGACCGCCTGGCCGCGGGCGGAATCCGCTTCGATCGGGCGTTTTCGACTTCGGGCGTTTGCGCACCGACGCGCTCGAGCGTCATCACCGGCATGTATGCCACGACGCTCGGCAGCCACCACATGCGTTCGACGATTCAGCTTCCGGACGGCGTCAAGTGTTTTACCGAGTACCTGCGCGAGGCAGGCTACTACTGCTCCAACAACGCGAAAACCGACTACAACTTCGAGACCCCTGAGGGGGCATGGGACGAGGTGAGCAACGATGCGCACTGGCGAGGGCGGCCCGCCGGAAAGCCGTTTTTCTCGGTCTTCAATTTCACTCAAACGCATGAGTTCCAGCCCCGGCTGGATGAAGCCGCTTACGCCGCGCGGACGCGGAGGCTGGGAAGAGCCGACCGCCAGAAGCCCGAGGCGCAGCGGATCCCCCCCTACTATCCCGACACGCGGCCGGTG
>CAKZVG010000722.1 GCA_937921835.1 uncultured Bryobacteraceae bacterium
AAGGGGTGGGGCGGTTCGGTCTGAACGCGCGGTTCGGTGCGGGCGGCGCGCATGGCGCGATCGAGATCGGCCGCCAGTTGCGGGTTCTGCTTCGCCAGGTCGCGCGTCTCGCCCGGGTCGGATTTCAGGTCGTAAAGCTCGACTTCGGCCGCGCCTTTCGGCCGCACCGCCTTCCACTGGTCCCGGCGCATGGCCTGCATGGGAACTTCCTTGGCGAACGTGCCGGTTTTGCGGTCGTAGCGGGGCAACTCCCAGTACAGTTCCGGATGGGGCTTCTGGCTTCCGCCGCGCAGCGTGGGCAGCACGGACATGCCGTCGCAGCGGGGAACCTGCGTGGCGCCGGCCAACTCGGCGGCGGTGGGCAGGAAGTCGTGGAAGGCCCAGGGGAACGAACTGACCTTGCCCGCCGGAACCCGGCCCGGCCAGCGCACCACCATGGGGACGCGCAGACCGCCTTCATAGAGGTTGCCCTTGTTGCCGCGGTAGGGTCCGGTGCTCAAAAAGAAATTGTCGCTGGCGCGCAGGCCGCCGTTGTCGCTGGTGAAGAAGACAATGGTGCTGGCGTCGAGATCGAGTTCCTTGAGCAGGGCGAGGATCTGGCCGGTGTAGCGGTCGATGCGCGACACCATGCCCGCGAAGGCCGAGCGGAGCTCGGGCTGGGGCGCCAGGCGTCCGTCCTTGCTTTCGAAAGGCGGTCCCTCGGGGAACTTGCCGCGGTATTCGGCCATGGAATCCTCCGGGACGTGCGGCTCCCAGTGCGGAATCGTGAGCGCGCAGTAGAGAAAGAAAGGGCGGTTGCGGTTGCGGCGGATGAAGTCGAGGGACTTGGCGGCGAAGACATCGTTGGCGTAAGTCTTGCGGGTGGTGTCGCTGTTGCCTTCGAGCGGATACTCGTGGTCGTTGTGGTAGATGAAGCGTGGATACTGGAAGTGGGCGTGCGCCTGGTGCAGGAAGCCCACATGCTCGTCGAAGCCTTTCTTGACGGCGGTGGTGGCGGTGCCGATGTCGCCAAGTCCCCACTTGCCGAAGATTCCGTTGGTGTAGCCGGCCTTCTTGAGCACCTCGGCCACCGTGACGTCGGAGGTCAGCAGCGGAACGCCGCCCGAATTCGCCCGCACCGAGGTGTGCCCCATATGCATCCCGGTCATCAGGACGCTGCGCGAGGGAGCGCAGACGGTGCAGCCCGCATAGGCGTCGGTGAAGCGCAGGCCTTCGGCCGCCATCCGGTCGATATTCGGGGTCCGGATAGATTTCTGCCCGTAGCAGCCCACGTCGCCCCAGCCGAGGTCGTCGGCCATGATCCAGACGATGTTGGGCGGGCGCTCCGGGGCGGCCGCCAGAGCCGCCGGGAGCTGTAAGAACGATCTTCGTGTCGTCACCTCTTCCTCCTGTTCACGCCGAGCGGATCTCGACCCGCCGGTAGATTGCTCGGGTCTCTTCAAGCGACGGAAACTGGACGCCGGGCAGCCGCGCCGACGCCGTGCCCGCCGCGACGCCCCAGCGCACCGCATCCGGGAAATCGCTGCCCTGTCTCATGGCCCAGACGAAGGCAGCCGCCAGCGCGTCGCCGGCGCCGATGGGGCAGACGGCGTCGATGCGCGGCGGCAGGGCTTCGTAGAGGCGGCCGTCGGAAGCGCCCACCGCGCCGCGGCTGCCCAGCGACAGCACCACCGATTCCGCACCCTGCTCGCGGATGCGGGCGGCGGCGTCAAGGAAATGCGAGCGGGTGAGCAGAACGCGGTTCAGCAGCCGCTCGGCCTCCTGCTGGTTCGGCGTCACCGCCGCCGGGCGGGCCTCGATGCCCTCGATCAGCGCCTCGCCGTCGGTATCGAGCAGGGTTTTCACGCCGCGTTCGCGCGCCAGCGCGATCAGCTTGGCGTAGAACTCCGGCGGGACGCCCGGCGGGAGGCTGCCGCACAGCATCAGCCAGGAGGCCCCATCGAGGTTCGACGCCACCGCCTCCTCCAGCCGCGCGACCTCTTCCGCGTCCAGTTCGGGGCCGAACTGGTTGAGCTTCACCGTGAGGCCCTGCTTGTCGGTGATGGTCAGGTTGGTGCGGATCTCGTTCCGGATGGGAATGGTGTGCAGCGGGAAACCGCAGCAGCCCATGAAATCCTGGAGGCGTTTACCGCTCTCGCCTCCGGAGGGCGCGATGGCCAGCGTTCTGGCGCCAAAGGAGTGGATCACACAGGAGGCGTTGATGCCGCGCCCCCCGGCCGACTCGCGCGTGGAAAGGATGTAGCCGCGGTCCTCGAAGACCAGCCGGTCGGCCGTGACGTTCCTGTCGATGGCGGGGTTGGCGGTGAGCGTGACGATCATCAAAACCGATTATGGCGCGGAGGGGGCCGGCGATGCTGGCTCGCGCGGCGAAAAACGGCCAGCCCGGCTACAGGCCGTGTTATAGTGGGAATGGCGAACCAAGCGTGGGCGGCTAGCTCAGTTGGGAGAGCACGGCGTTCGCAACGCCGGGGTCGTGGGTTCGAATCCCATGCCGTCCACCATCCCTTTTTGGATTCTCCCCACCAGACAGCGCCGGTTTACACCACGTCGGCGAAGCTGCGCTTGAATTTGTGGAACCAGGCATGGCCGAGCACCGCCGATGCCACCCCGATGGCCCACAGTTTCGCGAGCGCGGTGAAATCCGGCGCTTGCCCTTCGAGAAGAATCGCCCGATAGGCACGGACCAGCGCATAGACCGGGCTTTCCGAGAGCGCCGGTACGGCCCAGGCGGGCAGCGACGCCTCCGGGTAGCAGATCGGCGAAAGGAAAAACACGAGCGTGAGAGCGAAGCCGATCATCTGCCCGAGGTCGCGCACGAAGGCCCCCAGGGCAGCCAGAAACCAGCACACGCCGGCGGTAAAGAGCGCTTGCGGCAACAGCAGCACGGGCAGCCAGAAGACGGTGACCGGGACGGCGCCGCGCGCGGCCAGTAGCAGGACGGCGAAGATGGCCAGCGCGAAAGCCTGTGTCACCAGTCCCGTCAGGGTGAGGTTGACGGGCAGGATCTCCACCGGGAAGACCAGCTTCTTGACGAAATTGCGGTGTTCGAGGATCACCTGCGGCGCGCGCCCGGCGGCCTCGCTGAAGGGCAGCCAGGGCAGCATGCCGGCCAAAAAGTAGAGCACGAAGCCGGAGCGGCTGGGGTCGTTGCCGAAGCGCGCCTGGAGCACGATGCCGAAGACGAAAAAGTAAGTCAGCATCAACAGCAGCGGATGAAGGATGGTCCAGGCCACGTCGCCGAAGGAGCCGCGATAGCGCCCGAGCACGTCGCGGCGCACCATCGAGCGGATCAAGCCGCGGTTGCGCCACACGGCCAGGACAGGCAGTGAGAAGGCTTTGCGGACGGTCGCGGGCAGCCCCCTCCAGCGCTCACGCCGGCGGGTGGTGACGCGCTGCCCGGTCAAACGCGCCCCGTTTGCGTCCACTTCGGCATCGATCAACAGGAACGGCCAGCCGCGCAGGTAGAACCATCCGGCGTCTTGCGCCACGGGTGAAATGTAGACGCGGTAAGGACCGTGCTCGGCCGGGAGCGGGACCCGCAGATCCCACTCGGCCGCGGCGCCGCCCGCCACGTCGGCGGCGGCGGGCCGCCACTCGCCCTCAAAGAGAAACGCCTCCGAGACGGGGTCGAAGATCTGCCAGCCGAGCGCGAAGCCTTCCGCGGCGCGCCACGGGCGGCGGCCCCGGTTGAGCAGCCGGCAGCGCACGCGCAGGCCAGCCGCGCTTTCTTCGACGGCCACCCCGGCTTCTTCGAATCGAGCGCTCATCAGTTGTACAACCAGGCGGGATAGCGCTCCCGCACCGGTCCGGTTTTGCGGCCCAGCGCGTAGATGCCGTCGCCGCGCAGATCGGAGGGCAGCCGGTAGCGTTCGAGCAGGTGGAGGATCCAGGCGTGCTCGGGAGCGGGAAGGTCGCGGAAGGGGCCGGTTTCGAGGCGCTCGACGGTGAAGCCGGCGTCCTCGAGCAGCCGCTGGACCTCGGCCGGCGCATACTCGCGGTTGTGGCGCGCCTCGGCTTCCTCGCCATCCCGGCGCGGGCGGATGTAGGCCGGGAAGAAGCCCGGATGATAACGGTTCAGAATGGCGTTCAGGGCGCGCAAGGAAGCGGCGTTGGGGGTGGTCAGCAGCAGCCGTCCGCCGGACCGGAGCACACGGTTGATCTCCCCCAGCATGTGCATCGGGTCTTCGGCCAGGTGCTCGATGAGTTCGCAGCAGAGCACGGTGGCGAACCATTCGTCCGGATAAGGGAAGACGTGCTTCTCGGCATCGAACAGATCGATGTCGCAGGCGAAGCGCTCGCCGGTGGAGGAGACCACCTCGCGATGGTCCACCCGACCCGGTTCGCCGTAGTAGCAGCCGCGCACCTCGCCGTATCCCAGCTTCGATTGGAGCGCGGGCGTGATTTGCAGGTAGGCGCCCATTTCGAGGATGCGGTCCCCGGGACCGGCGGGGGGGATCATCGACAGCGTCTTTTCGAGACGCGTCAGGTGGGTTTCGATGTAATCCCGCGCGCCGCCGCTCTCCGCCCAGGTGCGGAGTTCGGCGGACGACACGGGAGCAGGCGCTTCGGGCGCGGCGGGCGGGGCCACCGGCTGAGACGCGGCAACGGGCGGGGACCACTCGCGTCCTTCCGAAACCGCCGCGGCGAAGCTCGCGTAACGCGCCGCCGCCACCTGCCAGGAGCACTCGCGCTCAACCCATGCCCGCGCGCGGCGTCCCAAGGCCCGCCCCAACTCGGGCCGCGAGACGAGCAGATTCAGATACTCGAACAGGCAGTCCTCTTCGGCCGCATCGACGGGGACCTTGAGCACGGCGTCATCGGGGAGTTCGGCGAAAGCGCCGGTATCGGAGACGATGGCGGCCAGTCCCATCCCCAGCGCCCGCAGCAGGCTCCCCGAGCTTTCGCCCACGGTGGGAAAGCGGAGGTTGAGCACGATATCGCAGGCCGACAGGTAGCCGGCGAATTCCTCGATCGGCGTGTAGCCCAACACGCGCACGGCCGCTTCCAGTTCCAGGCGCGAAATGAGTCCGCCGAGCGGCAGGTCCGGATGGGGCTCGCCCGCCAGAATCATCTTCGCGCGCGGCTCGACGGCCAGCAGGCGGCGGAAGGCGCGCAGCGATTCGGTGATGCGCTTATAAGGTTTCAGAAACCCGAACACGCCGATGAGCGGGACGGTCTCATCGAGCCCCAGCTTGTGGCGGAAGCGCATCCGGTCTCCGGCCTCGATCCAGGCGCCGTGCGGGATGACGGCGACGGGTCCGGCGAAGCCCGCGCCGCGCAGGGCGGCTTCGACGAAGCGGCTGTGGACGATGAAGGCTCGTGACCGCTCGACCAGGCGGCGGAGCATGGGCAGGCCCTGGTAATCGGGGCCGGTTTCGAGCGCCCGCACGCGCCGCGCATGGGCCAGCGCCTGCGCGCCGCCGTTGTATTCCACCTCGGCCAAATAGGCGTCCCAATCGCCACGCTTGATGGTGATTTCGGCGATCAGGTGATGCAGGTTGGCTTCGTGCAGCACGGCGATGCCGGGCGAAGCGAGCGCCTGGCGGTAGGCGAATTCGTGCCAGGAGTTGTTGCCGATCTGGTAAATGGCGGCGTCGAAGGCAAGCGGGTCGAATGCTCCCGGCGGAGCGGAGAAGACCTCGACCTCCGCAAGAGAGAGAATGCGGCCGT
>CAKZVG010000723.1 GCA_937921835.1 uncultured Bryobacteraceae bacterium
TCAACCACCACGCCGCGGGCGACAACCTGCATGGTTTGTACGGTTCGGTGGAAACTCCGCTTGGCGTGGTGGAGCCTTACATGTTGTGGCGCGTGGCGCCGGGGAGCCTGGACTCCCGGACTGCCGGTGCCCGCTGGGAAGCGAGACTCCCCGGCGCGGTCGAAGTCGCGGCCGAGATGGCGGCCCAGCGCGGGCGCCGGGCGGGCGACGCGGTGCGAGCCTGGGCGGGGCACTGGCTGCTCCAGCGCACCTTCGCGCCGGGACGCTGGCAGCCGCGGCTGGCCGCCGAGTACAACTACGCAAGCGGCGACCGCCATCCCGGCGACGGGCGCTGGGAGTCCTTCGATCAACTCTATCCCTCCGCCCACGACAAGGCCGGGCTCGCCGACCAGTTCATGTGGCGCAACCTGCATCATGCCCGCGGCGCGGTGCAACTCTCGGCGCATTCCAGCCTGGCGATCGCCGCCGCATATCACTCCTTCTGGCTCGCCAGCACCCGGGACGCGCTCTACGGCGCCGGCGGACGGGTCATCGCGCGGGCGCCGGAGACGCCCGGCGGCGCGCACGTGGCCCAGGAGTTCGACCTCGAGGCGCGCTGGACCGCTCCCTGGGCCGTCAAGATCAACGCCGGCTACGCGCATATCCTGCCCGGCGGTTTCCTGAAGCGCCACACGCCCGGCGCGCCGCATCACCTCGTGTTCCTGGACGCCGCCCGGCGGTTCTGAGCCGGCGCGGAGCGTCCGCGGGGCGGCCCGGGCACCGCGGGCAAAGCATGGCGGGCCGCTCCGGTACTTGCCGGGAGCCTCGCGCCTCGCCGGCCGGCTCGACCAGATGATGCGGCGGCAGCGCCGGGGGAGGCGCCGTTACCGCCGGGCGGTGTCGGGACACAACGCCAGGCGCGACTGTGCGTCGCGCATCGAACTCCAATTCACGCCCGAGGACTGCGCCAGGGCGAGATCGCGCGCCTGGAGCCAGGCGGCGCAGGCATCGTCGAGCCGCGCCTGGCGGTGGGCGAGTTCACCGCTCAGAAACTCCACCCACGCTGCCTCCAGAGGCGGGGCGGGCATGAGCGCCCGCGCCTGGTACTCGCGGAATGCGCGCAGGCCGGACTCAAGCGCCGCGAAATCCTCCATCCGCCAGGAAAGGTAGGCGACGTTCATCAACGGGTACCAGAGAGAGCGTGCAATCCAGGCATTCGTGGGATCGACCTCCAGCAGGCGCCGCCGGATGGCGAGCGCCTCGTGGATGTAAGGCGCCGCTTCCGAGTGTGCGCCAAGAATGTTGGAGTAGTAGGCGGCGATGGAGGTCAAGTCGAAGCTCAGGTCCAGGCGCACCTCGGCGTTTGCCGGGTCGCGGTCCACCCGCCGCTGATCGTACTCGCGGGCGCGCAGGGCGTGCTCCAACTGGCGCGGCGAAGGGTTGGTGCGGCCGAGCAGACCTGAGATGTACTTGTGCGCCAGGGCCAGGTTGCGTCAGGCGCTGTCATTCCCGCCGGTGAGGTGCTCCTCGCGCGACCACATCTCCAGCGCCCGTTCGAGGAAGGCCAGACCCGGGCCGGGGTCCTGCTCCGCGAGCCCGTCCGCGCAACGGAAATAGTAGGAACCCGCGGCGCGCAGGATGAGCGGGTCGCGCGGATGCCGCGCCAGCAGGTCCCGCCAGATGGGTTCCAGCCGTTCGAGCGACGCGCGATCGGGATTCGTCTTGAGCCGGTACTCGGCCATCCAGGCGGCGGAACTGGCGTCAGCCCATAGGCGCAGGAAAACCGGATCGGCGGGCCGCAGCTGCCGCGCGTCAGTGAGGTAACGGAGCTGGCGGCGGCGGTACTCGACCGCTTTCCGCCGGTCTCCCAGGCTGCTGTTGTCGCTCCCGGTAGCCTCGGCAAGCTGGCCGTAGCTGTCGGCGATCAGAACTAGCAGACTGGAATCGCCTGCGGCGCCGCGTTCGAGGCTCTCCAGCCGGGCCAGCGTGCGCTCGAGCAACCTCGCCCGGGCCGGCGTCGCCCCCGGCAGGTTGCGGATGTCGCGATAGGTTTCCGAGAGAAACGAGTTACCCATCGCCAGTAAATGCTGATAGCGTTCGTTGGCCCTGCCGCGCTCGGCTTCGGCCTCGGCGCGCGCTCTCTCGGCCCGCGCGCGTTCCCGCCCGGCGCGTTCGAGCGCCAACCGGGTTTCGGCCGCCGCCGCTTCGACCTGCCGCAGCCGGGCGTCCGCGAGGCGGTGGTTCTGTTCTGCCCGCAGCGCGGCCACGGCCGCCGCGATGCCAAGCGAGACGACTAACACGGCCGCCGCGGCGCCGGCCGCCACCGGACGCCGATGGCGCGCCACAAAGCGGGAGAGAACGTACAAGGTGCTCGGCGAGCGGGCCTCCACCGGGCGGTTCTGAAGGTAACGTTCGATGTCCGCGGCGAAAGCGGCGGCCGAAGGATAGCGGCGCGCGGGTTCGGGGTCGGTGGCCTTGCCGAGGATGGCGCGCAGGTCGTCGGGGACCGCCGGCGAATCCGGCAAGCGGAAGCGTTCGCACTCCCGCAGCATCGCGGCGAGCGGAAGCCGGCCCCAGTTGCGGGCGGGCCGCCCGGTAAGGCTCTCCCAGACGGCCAGCCCCAGCGAGTAGATGTCGGCGGCGGTGGTGATCTCTTCGCCGCGGATCTGTTCCGGGCTGGCGTAGTCGTGGCTCAGCGCCCGGAACAGCGTTCGGGTGCGTTCCCCGCCACCCTCCAGCAGCCGGGCGATGCCGAAATCGAGCAGCTTGGGACGGCCGGAGGCGGTGACCAGGATGTTGGACGGCTTGAGGTCGCGGTGGACGATCAGGTTGGAGTGCGCGTACTGAACGGCGTGCGCGATTTCCACCGCCAGACGCAAACGATCCCCCAGCGGCAGGGCGTGTTCCGTGCAGTAAGCGGTGAGTGGAACCCCTTCGACGTATTCGAGGCTGAAGTGCGGCACTCCGGCGCCCTCCAACCCCGGGTCAAGCAGGCGCGCGATGCCAGGGTGTTCCAGCCGGGCGAGAATACGCTTTTCTTCGGCGAAGCGGCGCAGGGCTTCCGGCGAAGCCAGAGGCGCATCCACGAACTTAAACGCGGCGCGCATTTCGGCTTGCCCGTCTGCGCGCGACGCGAGCCAGACCACGCCCATCCCGCCCCGCCCGAGTTCCCGCTCCAGGCGCCAGGGGCCGAGGCGCATGCCGGCCGCGAGGCGCGCGGCGGCAGGCGCTGGCGGGCGGTCGAACAGGCCGGCGGCGCTCTCTTCGGCGAGCAGCAACTGCCCGGCTTCGGCCAGCAGTTCCGGCTCGCCGCCGAGAGCCTGGCGGAGCCAGGCGAGGCGCCCTTCGGCGGGCAGTTCGAGCGCCGCCGCAACCGCCTCGTCGAGCCGCCGCCAGTTCTCTCCGCTCATGCGGCAGTATCTCCTTGACGGCTGAGGTCACGGGCCAGCCACAAGCGGGCTACCGCCCAGTGCCGCTTCACCGTGGCGGGAGACAAATCCAGGACGCGGGCGGTCTCATCGAGCGAGAGATCGCCGAAATAGCGGAGTTCGGCGATGCGCGCCTTCAGAGGGTCGATAGCCTCCAACCGGTTCAGCGCGGCGTCCACGGCGAGCACCTGTTCGAGCCTGGGTTCCACGCACAGTTCGCGTTCCACGCCTTCCGACCACGGCACCCGCGCGCGTCCCCCCTCGCGCTTGGACCGTCCGCGGCGCCGGGCGCGCGCCACCAGGATCTGGCGCATCAGGTAAGCGGCGATACGGAGGAAATGCTCTCCATCGGCGAGGCGCAGCGTGCCCTGCCGGGTCAGTTCGAGGTAAAGGTCGTGAACCAGTGAAGTCGGCCGGGTGCGTGCGCCAGGCGGTTCGCCCGCCAACAGCTTCCGCGCCGTGCGGTGCAACTCACGGTACGCCACGTCCACCAGCGCGTCGAGCGCCTGCCGGTCGCCGTCACCCCAGCGGCTGAGGAGTCTTTCCACAACCTCTTGACTCATGCTGCCCCTCGAAAAAGAAGCACTACCTGACCCAGAAGCGCCGCGATTGGCACTTTTGCTTAGTATACAGCACCCTGTCAGACGGACAAGAGGGGCTAGCGGAGGATTCCATGCGAACGGCAAGACTTCTTCGGATTCTAGCGGTGGGGCTCGCGCTTTCCACGGGCGCCGCGCGCGCGGGCGTGGTTTATTCGGACGGGACCTTCAATCCCGCGGACTGGGACTCGGTGGTGATCGCGGCTACCAATGGGGGCACGGTGAGCGCCGCGCAGAACCTTGCCGCCGGGGACCCGGCGCCGAGCAGAATGGTTACCTTTTCCTCGCCGCAAGGCATGATCGGGCAAACAACTCTGAGGCTGGGCAGCATCAACACGCTGTTTGTTTACGATCCGGGCGTCAGCGGCGGAATTGCACAACTCGACTTCTCGTACTCGCTGGCCTTTCTGGAAGCAATCTCTGCTCCCGCCTCCACGGGCTTTTACCGCCCGGCGCTGCGGCAGAACGGACAGATCTATCAGGCGGTTGGCATCTCCCACGCCACTACCTCCACAAGCTGGACACCCTTCAGCTTCTCCAGCACCAGCGCCACCGATTGGGCGCCGGCCGGCGGGACCGCCAATCCGGACTTCTCCGCGGCAGGCTCCTCGATCGAATTCGGCTACCTGGTTGGTCTTGGCCTTACTTGCATCAACCCCAACGGCTGCGCTCAAGGCTCCATGACCGGCGCGCTGGACAATTACCGGGTCGCGGTCACATCCCTACCGCCGGACCCCGGACTGAACCCGGTCCCCGAACCCGGCGCCTGGACGTACCTGCTTTCCGGGATCGCCGTGCTGGGGACTTTCCGCCGCTTGCGCGGACAAGAGGCTTTGATTCAAGAGGAGAGGAGAAAGAAATGACTTGGAAGATTCTTGCACTGGCGTTACTGCTTGCCTGGACGGCGAGTCCATCTCCGGCGCAATCGAAGACGTACACCATCTTTGATCCTGAAGGGGGGTATGAACTCTCCCTGAGCGGAATCAACGATGCCGGACACGCGGTCGGATTCAGCCGCCGCGTGCCTGGCGAGGACCGCGGCTTGCTCGCCGCGGGCGGCGTCTT
>CAKZVG010000724.1 GCA_937921835.1 uncultured Bryobacteraceae bacterium
AAATAGCGGCTTCAGTCCGGCGAGCGCTTCGAGCGAGGTATCCGGGCGCGGCCCCTCGTCGCGGCGGAACTCGAAGCGTTCAACGCGCGGCGCCCCGTTCCCGGCCAGGGTGCGTTCCACCTCGACCGGCACGATCTCGCCGTCGAACTTCCCTTCCGCCTGCGCCCGCACGGCCTTCTCGTGGCTGGCCAGCGCGAAACGGTCCTGTTCTTCGCGGCCGATGCCGTAGCGCTCGCGCAGCCGCTCGGCGGCGAGGCCCATGCCGAGATAGGCGTCCGGGAGACGCTCGGCCAGCCAGGGGTTGGGCGCGAAGCGCGCGCCCGGGAACGGGACGAGACTCATCGATTCGGCGCCGCCGGCGATCACCTGGCTGGCGCCGCCCGCGCGGATGCGGTCGCAAGCCAGGGCGATCGCTTCGAGCCCGGAGGCGCAGAAGCGGTTGACCGTCATTCCCGGCACGGAGTCCGGAAAGCCTGCGCGCAAGAGCGCGATGCGCGCCAGGTTCATGCCCGCTTCGCCTTCCGGCATGGCGCAGCCGAGAATGACGTCGTCGAGATCTTCGGGAGCGGCCCGCGGGTAACGTCCGGCGAGCGCGCGCAGCACGGCGGCGGCGAGGTCATCCGGGCGCATGTCGCGCAGCGCACCCCGGGGGGCCTTTCCAATGGCGGTGCGGAGGCAATCGATGATGACGGCTTCGGGCACAGCAGACTCCTCGGCGGGTTATTCCCGCAGCGGCTTCCCGGTTTTAAGCAGATGCTCGATGGACGCCTGCGTCCGGGCATTGCCGCACAAGCTAAGGAACGCTTCGCGCTCGAGTTCGAGCAGGTACCGCTCACTCACCGCGTAACGCCCCGGATGGCCCCCGCCGCTCAGCACGCGCGCCAGCCGCTCCGCGACCGCCAGCCCATGCTCACTGAGGCGTCCCGCCTGGCGCTCCGACCAGGCCTCAAACCGCATCGCCGCATACCCGGCCGCGCCCGGAACCTGGATTTCAGCGCCCGGGAGCGGCGGCACGAAGCCCGGCGCAAGCGCCAGCGCGAGCCTCCTGGCGTCTCCCAGAAGGTGATCGGGATTCATCGAAACCGGATCATGGCCGCGAATCCAGCCCAGCCGGCGGGCGTCCTGGGCGCTCGAAGACACGCGGGCCCCCGCCATGAGGCGGAAGGCCTCGATGGGATCCATTCCGCGCGCCAGCAACTCCTTCGGCCCCCCGCCCGAGGGCACGAGGCCGGCCTCCACCTCGGCCAGCCCAATAGACAATTCCGCGCCGGCCTGCACCCGGGCGGCGTGCAGCACAAGTTCGCAGCCCGGCCCAAGCGTCTTCCCGCAAGGCGCGGCGACAACCGGCCGCGGGGAGTACTTGATGGCCAGGTTCGCTTCCTGCCAGCGGGCGAGCGCGCGCCCGAGCTTATCCCATTCTCCCGCCCGCGCGGCCGCCACAACGAACGCCAGGTGCGCGCCGGGATGGAAGGCGTCCGCATCGCCCGCGATCACCATGGCCTCGAAGGCGCGCCCGGCCTCCTCGATGGCCGCCAGGATCACCGCGCTGGATTCCTCGGCCAGCGCGTTCAGGTGGGGCTGAAGCTCCAGGCAGAGCACGCCTTCGCCCAGGTCCACCAGCGCCGCGCCGTCCGTCTTCGTGATGACGCCGCGGGCGCGCTTGATGCCGGCCAGGGACAATACCCCCGGACGCTCCTCGATCGCGTGGAAGCGGCCGCCGGCCAGGTCGAAGTACTCGGTGCGGGGCTGCCCGCGGGAGTCCGCGGGGCGGTAGAAGAAACCGGCGCCGAGTTCCAGCATGCGCTCGATCGCCGGGGGCAGGTCCGCCGCCTCGGCCCGCATGCGCGCGGCGGTGTTTCTCAGCCCTACGGCGTCCCACAGTTCGAACGGGCCCAGCTTCCAGGCGTAGCCCCAGCGCATGGCGCGGTCTATTTCGACGATGCGCGGGGAGACCTCGGGAACCAGTCCGGCCGCGTAGCGGAACAGGTCCCGGAACAACTTCCAGAGAAAGGTTCCAGCGCGGCCGGGCGAGGCCAGCAGCCGGCGGAGGCGCGCGTCCAGGCCGGCTTCGGCCATGGCCTGTTCCTCGCCGGGTTCGAAGCGCGGGCGCACGGCGGGGCCATATTCCAGAGTCCGCCAGTTCAGGACTTCTTGCCCGCCGCCACTCCGGCGGTAGAAGCCTTGACCGGCCTTGGCGCCCAGCCAGCCGCGCTCCAGCATCTCGCAGACGAACGGGGGCGGCGCGAAACGCGAGCGCCAGACATCGTCCGGCCCGCTGTCGTAGAGGTTGCGGGCCACCTGCGTCCAGACGTCCAGACCGATGAGGTCGGCCAGGCGGAAGGTGGCGGTCGAGGGCAGGCCGATGAGCGGTCCCGTAAGAAGGTCGGCCTCTTCGATGGTGTAACCATCTTCCATCACGATGCGGTACACCGTCGCCGCGAAGAAGCTGCCCAGGCGGTTGGCGATGAAGTTGGGCGTGTCGCGGCAGCACACCACGCCTTTCCCCAGGCGGAAAGCGGCGAAGCGCGCCACGGATTCGGCAAGTTCCGGGTCGGTGTCCGGCCCAGGGATGAGTTCGAGCAGGCGCAGGTAGCGGGGCGGGTTGAAGAAGTGCGTGCCAAGAAACCGCCGCCGGAATTCGGGGGAGAAGCCTTCCACGATGCGCGCCAGCGGGATGCCGCTGGTGTTGGTGGAAAGGATCGATCCCGGCGAAGCGCGCCACTCCACCCGGCGCCAGAGCGAGCGCTTGATTTCGAGGTTCTCAGCCACGGCTTCGATGACCCAGTCGGCGGCGGCGATCTGGTCGAGGTGGTCGTCGAAATTGCCAGGCGTCACCAGCCGCGCCGCGGCCTCGGTGAAGAAGGCGGGCGGGCGGCCGTGGAGCGCGTTCTCAAGGCCCCTGCGCGCGAGCGCGCTGCGGCAGGCTTCCCTGGGCGCCGCCAGATCAAGCAGAAGAGCGGGCACGCCGGCGTTGGCGAAATGGGCGGCGATGCGGCTGCCCATGGTGCCCGCGCCGAGCACCGCGACGCGGCGGATGGCCATCATCTTGGCGCTCCGTGGCCGCGCTCCATGGCGCGGGCGAAGGCGTCGAAGAGCTTGCGGTCGTCGCCATCGATACGCGCTTCCGGGTGCCACTGCACGGCCACGACGAACCGCCTGGCCGGCATTTCCAGCGCCTCCACGACGCCGTCCGGCGCCGTAGCCGCCACGGCGAGCCCCGGCGCCAGACGCCCAGCGCACTGATGATGGCGGGAGTTTACGACGAATTCGCGCCGGCCGAGAATCGATTCGAGACGGCTGCCCGCGGCGATCGAAACCGGGTGGACTTCGCGCTGCCGGGGGAACTTGTGCCCTTCGACATGCTGCACCAGCGTGCCACCCAACGCCACGTTCAAAAACTGGATGCCGCGGCAGATTGCCAGGACCGGCAGATCGCGCGCCAGAGCCTGAAGCAGCAGCACGGCTTCGAGCGCGTCGCGGCGGGAGTCGGGATCGTCGGTCTCGGGGGCGCGCTGCTGGCCGTAGAGCGCGGGATCGACGTCCGTGCCGCCCGCCAGGAGCAAGCCGCTCGCCCCGTCCAGGCTGCTGCTGCCTTCGAGCGGTTCGATGCCCGCCGCCCGGAGCGCGGCGCGATAGGAACCGCGCTTTTCCTCGGGCGTACCGATACCGAAGGGGAGCGCCGCTCTGAGTTCCATGTCTTCAGGATAAACAACGGCTGGCAGGGATGCGCGCGGGGCGCGGTTTAGAATCGTTGCATGCGCTTGTTCCCGCTGCTGCTGCTGCTTGCGGCGTCAGGGCTTCCCGCCGGGGAGCGGATCCGGGGCTCGGCGCTGCTTGCGGGCGAACGTCTCCGGCTTGCCACCTGGGGGAGCGGCGTGCGGATTCGCGATGCGGCTTCGGGGCGGCTCGAAGCATCGGCCGGCGGCGGGCGCGAGTTCGCGGCTCCCGGCTGCGCCGCCGCGCTCGGCGCCGGACCCGAGGCGGGGCTGGTGTTGCAGGAGGGCGAGGAAAGCGGCAGGC
>CAKZVG010000725.1 GCA_937921835.1 uncultured Bryobacteraceae bacterium
CGAACGCCACCCATGCGAAGATCCTCGGCACAGGGTCTCCTTTGCGAAAACCGCCATTATAGCGGCTTATAGTCCGCCCCGGTGAGGCTCAAATCCACCGAGCGCTGCCACTCGCGCAGGGTCTTTTCCATTGCGGCAACCTTGTCGGGATGCTTCGGCGCCAGGTTGTCGCTTTCGGAAGGATCCGCCGGGATGTCGTACAACTCCGGCGGCCCCTGGCGCGGCGCCACCAGTTTGTAGCGGTTGTCCACCACTGCCGCCATTCCACCGAACCCACTGGCGCGGGGCTTCGGGTGGCGGAAGTTGCGGAACTCGATCTCGCGCACGCGCGAGGTAGGCGTGGTGCCGCGCTGCGCCTCCGGCGGCAGATAGGGACCGGGGCTTTCCTTGGCGGCGCGTGCGGTGTCGTACTGCCAGAAGCAGATGGGCTTCGGGCGCTCGCTCATCTCCCCGCGCAGCAGCGGGGCGAGACTGATGCCGTCCAGCGGACGTTCGGGCAAGGGCAGCCCGAGCAGGTCGCAGAGGGTTGGCAGGATGTCGCTGGTCACCACCGGTAGGCTGGTGGCGGCCGGTTTCGAGATCATGGCGGGCCACTCGAGCACTCCCGGGACGCGGATGCCGTTCTCGTAGAGGTTCCCTTTCGCGCCGCGAAGCTTCGTGTCCACCGAGGAGTCCTGCGGCGTGCCGTTGTCGCTGTTGTACCACAGCAGAGTCGAATCGCTGAGCCTGGCCTCGCGCAGGAAGTTGCGAAGCTGACCCAGGGCGCGATCGAGGGCCACGATTTCGGCGAAGCGGTGCTTGAGGGTCTCGTCCCTGACGTTTTGGAAAGGGATCAGATCCTCGTCGATACCGGCGTAGGGGTCGTGCGGAGATCCGAACCACACCACGGCGAAGAACGGTTTGCCGGTTTTCGAAGCTTCGCGAATGAACCGGATGGCTTCGGCGGCGACGATCTCGGAGCTTTCACCGGGCACCCGCACCGGGGGCGCGCCGTCGCGCGAAAGCGGCGGGTTGAAGCCGAAGAAGTTATCGTGGGAGAACCAGGTATGGAAGCCCATGGCGCCGGGATTGGTGGGCGAGCCCTTGCGCACCGGTCCGAGGTGCCATTTCCCGAAATGGCCGCAGGTGTAGCCGGCATCGCGCAAGATATGGGCCAGCGTGCGCTCCTCGGGGCGGATGGAGAAGTTGGGCGCGAAGGTGCCGTAGCGGTTGGGATGACGCCCGGTCATGACGCTGCCGCGGGTGGGCGAGCAGACGGGTGCGGCGGCATAGAAGCGGTCAAAGCGCACGCCGCCGGCGGCCATGGCGTCCAGCGTGGGGGTGCGAAGGTGGGGATGGCCGTTGTAGCCGGTCTCGTGCCAGCCGTGATCGTCTCCCATGCAGAGAACGATGTTTGGGCGTGGCGGGGCGGCGCCTCCCACGCGGGGCACGGAAGCGGCGAGCGGAAGCGCGCCGGCCAGAAACGAGCGGCGCGAGGAATGGCTTGGGGTGAGTTTCTTCATTGGGCAACTCGGAATTTGCGAATAAAGAAATCGGGGATCGATTGATAGACCGGCTTCGCGCCCGGGTACTTGAGATCGGCTTCGACGCCGAGCGAGTCCATGATTTTCTTGAGCGCCAGGCCGAAGTTGACGTGATGCACCATCCAGGCCTCGCTTTCCGCCCGGCCGGCCGGACGCGTTGAACCGGGCGCCATGGCGTAACTCATGAAGATCGGCGGGCCGCCGGCGGAAATCAGGGAAAGCGCCGAGACGTCGCGCACGATCGCGCGCACTTCCTCGAGGCTCAGCGAGCCGAAATACTCGCTGGTTGGACGGTGCTGCCGGGTGTAGCCGGGAATGTTCTGTTTCCACCAGTCCCTGTCCAGGGTGGTTTGCCCGCCGGTGGTGGCGACGGCGGCGAGGCGCGTGGATTCGCGTTCGACGGGGTCCGTGCTGTCCGGGCGCGCCATCTCGTCGTGAAAGGCGAGGTACATGGCGAGCTGCGCGCCCGCGCTGCCGCCGAAGGCGCCCACGCGGGATTTGTCGATGTTCCACTCGCGCGCCTTCGAGCGCAGAAACTGAATGGCGCGGCGCGCATCGTGGTGCGCGGTGGGGAGGGGATCCTTGGGGACCAGGCGGTAGTGGATCGCCGCCACCGAGATGCCCGCCTGGAGCAGTTCGCGCAGCACACTCGGGGACAGCGCATCCTTGCTGCCGGAGCGGAAGCCGCCGCCGTGGATGAAAACCGCCACGGGCGCCGGCCCCGCCGATTCGGCTTTCCAGAAGTCGAGCACGTTGCGCTCGTGAGGGCCATAGGCGGCGTTGGCTGCCGTTGGCGCCGGCTTGCGCGCCGGCTGAGCGTGGCAGGCCGCGGCGACAAAAACGAGAACGGTTGCGAAGCGGAGTCGCGCCATATCGGGATCCGGTTATTCCGCACTGTAGCGCGGATATGGGAGCCGATGCCAGCGCACCGCGCGCCTACTCCAGCTTGCGGCCGCGGTTCTTGAGCATCCAATCGACCCCTTCGCGCCACCAGGCGCCGAGCGGCCCGGCGAGCGGCCGCGTGAGGCGGCCGGGCTTGATCTCCAGGGTTTCAATCAGGATCTCCTCTCCGAAGAACGAGGCCTCCTTGAGGATGTTTCCGCCGGGTTCGATGATGCGGCTCTGGCCGTGCGACCCGCTCGAACCGTTCGGATTGGCCGGCGCGTTGGCCGCCACCACGAAGACGCCGTTTTCCACCGCGCGGGCCATCATCTGGGCGCGGTACCCGGCGAGCTTTTGCTCCTCGGTCAAGCCCGATTCGTGGCTGATGTAGTAGACCACGCGCGCGCCTTCGAGAGCGGGCAGGCGCACCAGCTCGGGGTAGCGTTGATCATGGCAGATGATGACGGTGGACAGGACTCCGTCGAGCGCGAACAACGCGATGTGATTTCCGGGCGTGGCCCATTGTTCGCCCGCCAGCATCAGCTTGGCGTAACGCTCGACCAGTTGGCCGCGCGAATCGAAGACCACCGCCGTGTTGTAGGTCCGACCATTGACTTTGTAAACGCTGCCGGTCACGGCGGCGATGCGGCCGCGGGCGCAGGCGGCGCGGATCCGCTCCTCGGCGGCGGCGATGGCTTCCGGCGCCGGCTTCATCACCGCGTCCTTGTGATAGCCGGTGGTGGCGCACTCCGGAAAGACCGCTACGTTGACGCCCTTGCCGGCGAGCCGTTCGAGCACCGCGACGATGCGCCTGGTGTTGTCCTCGAGATCGAACGAAGAGCGGAACTGCACCGCCGCGGCCTTGATCGAGACCGTTCCGGTTTGCCCGCCGCCAGCCGAGGCCGCGAAGAGAAGCGCGAGA
>CAKZVG010000726.1 GCA_937921835.1 uncultured Bryobacteraceae bacterium
CGGATCCTCGAGCCGCGCGGCGTATTCGTCCGCGGAAGCGGGCCGCTTTTACTTCGGCGAGATGCGGTTGGAAATCACCCACAAGCCAGCGGTGGCCAGCAACGCCACGCCCGCCAAAGCGGAAAGATAACGGGAATGCGGCATCGATTTGTTCTGATGATAACACAGTAGCAGTAGCGATACGCCGGATCGGCGGCCGGAAGTCGCCGAAGCGGCAACGCGCCGCTCAGGCGCCCAACGGAGTGGACAGCAGGTTGGCCGCTTCGAGCCCCATCCATGCCGCGCCCAGCGCGTTGCCGACCTCGTAATGCTCGGGGAAGGCCACTTCGACACCCAGAGTCTCGCCCGCGCCGGCCAGCAGGTGGGGGGACGCCGCGCCGATTCCGATGAGCGGGACGTTCAGCCGCAAGCGGACATCCAGCAGTTTCTGCCTGCCGCGGCGCGCGAGAAAGGCCTCCAGATCAAGCCCCACTTCGCGCCGGATCACGTGGGTGAGAATCGAGTCCGCAATTTTGCGGCGGACCGCTGCCAGGATGTCGGTGCAGAACTGCTCGGGCGGCAAGCCCAGGCGGCCTGCCAGAATGCGGGCGCCCTCCATCGCGGGGCGGCGGCTTCCGAGTTCCACGCGGCCGAGAACCCGAAGGGCGTCCGTCGGCGTGAAGCCCGTTTCCTGAACCAATTGGTGCCGCTTGAGCGTCTTGAGGTGAGCGAGGATGGTTAGCGAGTCCGAGCAAAGCGCGGCGCGCAAACCCTCGGCGGTAGCCGGGCCGCGGTCGATCAAGTGGCGGAGAACCGCGTCCTGAGCGGCGATGGCGGCGGAGCAACCGGGGGCGGCCAGATAGATGCGGAGATCGGCCGAGGCCGCATCATCAGCAGGCGCGAAGTTGAGTTCCGGGTGAAGCGCCAGCGGGCGCACGCGCTCGGCGCCGAGGCCGAAAGCACTGGAGTGGGCCCACACGGCGCTGTCGCCGCCGGCGCCCACCGTAAAAGACTCCACCGTGTTGACGTGGGTCTGCCAGTGCCCGATTACGCTTCCGCCGGTGGTCACCACCGGCAGACCGTCCTGAACCAGACAGATGTCGGTGGTCGTGCCACCAACGTCGACTACCAGAGCCTGGCCGGAGTTGCTCCGGGCGCCGAAGTACGCGCTCGCGGCCGGGCCGCTCATGACGGTCGTAGCCGGAGCGGAGAGGGCGCCGGCCGCCTCCACGGCGCGGGCGTCGCCGCGCACAACCAGGATCGGAGCGTTGATGCCGGCGGCGCGGAGCGAAGATTCGACGCTATCGAGGAATTGCCGCATTACGGGAACCAGACCGGCGTTGATCAGCGTGGTGGCGGCCCGCTCCTTCAGACCGAACTTCGCGCTGATCTCGTGGGAACAAAACACGGGCTTGACGTCGAGCATCCGAACCGAGCGGGCCGCCACCATTTCGTGGGAAGGATTCACCACGCTCATCAGCGAGCAAACCGCGTAGGCGTCGACCCGGTCACGCAGATCCTGAACCGCGTCCGCCAGCCCTTCCACGTCGAGCGGTTCCTGCTCCTCACCTTGCAGCGTGTGTCCGCCCCGCAGGTACTTGACCGCCTCGGCCGGCAGATCCACATATTCGGGGAAGCCGATCAGGATCAACCCGACCGCCGCCCGCTTGTCTTCGACCACGGCGTTGGTGGCCAGCGTGGAGGACACCGCCACCAGCATGACCCGGTTGGGTTCGGCCCCCGCCGTTCGGAAGAGCGCGGCGACAGCGGCGCCGATGCCATCGGCCAGCCTGCCGTGCGTGGTGGGCCGCTTGGCGGTGGCCAAAACCCGGTTTGCCCCCGGATCAAGAATCACGGCGTCGGTGTAGGTTCCGCCCGTATCAATCCCGATCACATACCGGGGAGTGCCGGATTGGGCCGGAGGAGCACTGGCTTTCTCGGGTGGCATTCTGCTGGCGAGAACACCACGATACCACGGGTGAACGCTAATGCGAAAGCCATCTCAGTAGATACCGCACATCGCCGCCGGCCGCCGCGGATTGACGCGGCACAGCATGCAAGTTACACTGAAGGGCGGCGTTCATGCGCATCCTCGCACTGTTGCTTGTCACTGTGCTCATCGAGGCAAGTGCGGCCGTGTGCGAGCACTCCGCCAGCCCGTCCCATGAAAAAGGCTGCGCGGTTTGTGCGCTGGGCCGGATGCCTTGCAGCGCGCCCTCGCGCATGCCTCCCCTCCCGCCGCGGGCTGAAGCGGTTTGGGAAGTCTGCGCACTGCGGCTCTGTCGGCCGTCCCTGCCGGCAGGGCGGGCGCACCCGGGCCGCTCCCCTCCTCCGCGTTGTCCCACCAATTCATGAAGTGCGCCGACCGCGCTTGAAAGCGGCTGGCGCGGCGTGCCCGCCAGCGGCCCGATTCCCGCGGCACGAGGACGGGTTCGTCTGCCGGGTTGACGCCGCTTGATGCCTGGGTTGTGCGAAAGGAGATGTGATTAATGTGGAATATATTGTTATTATCAGGTCTGTTTGTTCTGGCGGGGACGTGTTCCGGCCAGGTTTCCTCCATCTACGGAAGCTTGCGGATTTCCATTGTGGACGCCACGGGAGCGCCGGTGCCAGGCGCCTCCGTCGAAGTTACCATGCCGGAGAGGAACTGGCGCCGTGTCATAGCGGGAGGCGAATCGGCGTATCTGCCCGCGCTGCTGCCGGGCGACTACAAGGTGGTGGCGGGCGCCGAAGGACTCGAGCCGCAGGCGGCCAGTGTCCGGGTTCTTCTCGGCCACGAAGCCGCTCTGCGCTTTGTCCTGCAACCCGCGACGCGCCGCGAGGTCATTGCGGTGACCGCGAAAACCGAAACGGTGGACTCCTACACGATCCCGGTCCAGACGCACGTCGACAGCGACGAGATCCACGGGCTGCCCGTCAATCAGAGAAACTTCCTCGACTTCGCGTTGCTCGACGCGGGGCTCCAGCGCGATTCCCTGCGAGTCCATGCCGCCGCCGTCACCTCCGGCTTCAATGTGCTGGGCCAGCGCCCGCGGAGCAACTCCCTGCAAATGGATGGCGCCGATCTGAATGACGAGAGCACGGGCGGCATACGTGGCAGCGTGCCCATGGAAGCCGTACAGGAATTCCAGGTGCTTACCAGCGGTTACCAGGCTGAATATGGCCGGGCCAGCGGGGGCGTGGTGAACGTGGTCACCAAAGCGGGCACGAACGAGGTCCACGGCACGCTCTTCGGATTTTTGCGCCATCGCAGTCTGGACGCCACCAACGCCTTTTCGAGCATTCCGGATCCGCCCTACACCCGCACCCAGTACGGCGCCAGCCTCGGAGGTCCGCTGCGAAAAGACCGGACCTGGCACTTCCTGTCCTTTGAGCAATTGCGCCGCCAGGAGAGTGGATTTTCGCGTGTCGGCCTCAATCCGGGCGCTTTTGCTTTGACCCCGCAACAGCGGAGTTTGGCGGCCAGTCAGCCAAACCATCCCGCCGTGCTTGCCGCCAACCGCGGCGCCGCCATCGCGCGGACAGGAATCGATCCGGCGACCGGTGCGCCGCCGCCATACCACATCACTCCACTGCAAGGTCTCGGTGGGGTCTATCCCATCAGCGAGCGCATGGGCGCTTATATGGCGCGGTTCGATCACGAGATCAGCACCGCCCACCGCCTGTCCGCGCGGTTGAACTACGCCCACCGCAAATTGAGCGCCTTCGAACCGCAGAACAACGATCAGATCGCCGGCCTTTTGGCTTTCGAGCGGACGGCGGCATTGAGCACGCTGGATCCGTCACTCGTCGTGACGCTGAACTCGACGCCGCGGCCAAGACTGCTGAACGATTTCCGTTTCTCCGCCGCCCAGCGCAAATTCGATATGTCTCCCAACGGCCTTACGGCGCCGGTCAACATCGCGGGAATCGCCTTTCTGGGACGCGAGAACATCCTTCCGCATTACCGGAAGGAGAAGCATGTCCACCTGGAAAATGTAATTACCGCGTCCGCACGCGCGCACATCCTGAAACTCGGGGGCGACGTTATGCTTTGTCCCACGGCGATCGAGTACCACAGCCTGACAAACGGCCTTTTCGTGTTTGGAAGCCAGCCTGCTCCTGGAGCCCCGGCCGGCTCGCCCCCTTTGACGCCGGCCCAGGCCTATGGACTTGGCCTGGCGGGCAACTTCGCGCAGAGGTTTGGCGATCCAAGGGCCGAGTCGGGCAAGAAGAGCGTGGGTCTGTTCGTGCAAGATAGCTGGCGGCTTTATCCCCGATTGACGCTGGACTTCGGCGTGCGTTACGACCTCGAAAGCGCGTCGCCTTCGAGCGCGGATTCGCCGCGAATGGAAGGGGTGTACCGCCAGCTTTCCCTGCGCCGCTCGCCGCCGCCGA
>CAKZVG010000727.1 GCA_937921835.1 uncultured Bryobacteraceae bacterium
ACAGAACATCGCCGCCGTGACGCACCTGGTGGCAAGCAGCGTACAAGCGCTGGAGGCTGACGCGGTAACGGTGCTCGATATGCGCGGCAACCTGCTCAGCCGGCCGCGCCGTCATTCGCCCGACGAACCGGAGCCGTCCGACGCGGCCATCGAGTACCGGCGGAAAATCGAGCGCGATCTGCTGGCCAAGATCAACGCCACCCTCGATCCGCTGCTGGGCGCCGAAAAATACCGGGCCGGCGTGTTCGTTGACTGCGACTTCACCAGTGGCGAGCAGAGCGAGGAGACCTTCGATCCGGCGCGCACGGTGATGAGCATGGCCCAGCGCACCGAGGACATCAGCGGCGCCAACGCGGCCTCGGGGGTTCCGGGCACCGCCTCCAACCTTCCCCGCCCCACCTCGCGCCCCGGCTCCGCGGCCGCCGGCGTCACCCGCCGGACCGAGAACATCACCTACCAGGCCAGCCGCACGGTGAAGCGGCTGCGCCTGCCGCAAGGTGGCGTCCGGCGCCTCTCGGCGGCGGTGTTGGTGGACCACGTGGTGCGCTTCGAAGGATCCGGCGCGGAGGCCCGGCGCATCGTCGAGCCGCTGCCGCCGGAACGTCTGAAGGTCGTCCGGGATCTGGTGGCGGCGGCGGTCGGTCTGGTTCCGGAGCGGGGCGATCAACTGACGGTCGAAAGCCAGCCCTTCGAATCGACGCTCTCCTGGAGGCCTCCCGAACCCGCCGCGCCCCCGGCCGCGGCGCCGCGTCCCGGGCTCCCGCTCCCAGCCTGGCTTGAGCAGGCGCTCGAAAACAAGCTGATCGTGGCCGGCGGCGCCGCGGGCGCGGTGATCCTCCTGCTGCTGCTGTTGGCGGCGTTCGCGGTCTGGAGGAAGCGCCGGAAGCGGAAGATCCAGGCCGTGGCGGCGCCGGAGAAGGCTCTGCCGCGGCCGGCGAAGGAGGAGGAAGAAGAAGGCGATGTCCTGAAAAAGCAGATGGAAGCCAAGCTGGCCGAGCAGGCGGCGCTGAAGGAAAAGATGGCCGAGGAGGCGTTGAATTCGCTGAAAGCGCCCACCGTGCAAACCAAAAAGACCGAAGTCCTGGCCAAGCATCTGGTCGAGGAGGCCAAGAAAGACCCGGAAGCCATGGCTCACCTGGTCCGGTCCTGGCTGAGCGAATCCGAGTAGCCGATGATCGCCAACACCGAAAAGCCGGTTCTCATTCCCGGGGTGCGCAAGGCCGCCTTCCTGTTGATCACGCTTGGCGAACAGGTGGCCAGCGAAATCCTCAAGTATCTGGACGAGGAAGAAGTCCAGATGATCAGCCGGGAAGTGGCGCGCGTATCGGCGATCACGGCCGACCAGGCCGAGAAGACCCTCGAAGAGTTCTACCAGATGACGGTCGCCAGGGACTACGTCCTCAAAGGCGGCCTGGAGTATGCGCGCAAGCTGCTGGTTTCGGCCTTCGGTCCCGAGCACGCCAAGCGCATCATCGACCGGCTGGTCAAGGCGCTCGGCAGCGAAACCGCCAGCTTCGACGCCCTGCAAAAAGCCGATCCGCAGCAGTTGGCCAAGTTCATCCACAACGAACATCCGCAGACCATCGCCTTGGTGCTGTCGCACCTGAACCCCTCCCAGGCGGCCGCGCTGTTGATTTCGCTTCCGCCCGAAATCCGGCCCGACGTGGCGCTGCGCATGGCCAGTCTGGACCAGATCTCGCCCGAGATCATCTCCAAAATCGCGGCCATTATCGGCCAGAAACTCAGGTCCCTCGGCGAACTCAGCCGCGAATCCTACGGCGGCGTGCGGGCGGTGGCGGAGATGTTCAACCGGCTCGATTCATCGAGCAGCAAGGAGATCCTGGAGACCATCGAGCAGGCCGACCCCAACCTGGTGGAAACGATCCGCCACCTGATGTTTGTCTTTGAAGATCTGCTGCTGATCGACCAGACGGCGATCAAGGAACTGCTCGGCAAGATCGACCGCAAGGTGCTGACGGTGGCGCTCAAGGGCACCAGCGAGCAACTGCGGGCGCACTTCCTCCAGTGCATGTCGCAGCGCGGGGCCGACATGCTGCGCGAGGACATGGAGGCGCTGGGGCCGGTGAAGATCAAGGAGGTGGAGGCCGCTCAGCAGCAGATCATCGCCGTGGTCCGGCAGCTTGAAGCCGAGGGCGTCATCAGCCTGAAGGGCGCGGTGGGAGAGCAGTATGTCGTCTAAAGTGGTCAGCGGCGCCGCGGCCGCCCGGGCGGCCGTTTTCGACTGGGGCCTGGCCGCGCCGCGGACGGCTGCGGTGGCGGGCGCCAGCCGGCGCTCCGGACCCGAGGTCCGCGCCGGCGGCGAGGACCTGGAGGCCCGCATCGCGCAACTGGAACGGCGGGTGGCCGAAGCCCGCCAGGAGGGCCTGCGGGAAGGCGAAGCCGCCGGAATGAAACGGGCCCTGGCCGAGGTCGAACCCGCCGTCGAAAGGCTGGCGCGCTCCGCCGCCGAGATCGCGTCGCTGCGGGCGCGCTTCCGGCGCGACGCCGAGGAGGACGTCGTCAAACTGGCGCTGGCGATCGCCCGGCGGATCCTGAACCGCGAACTCCACTGCGATCCCGAAGCGCTGCTCGGGCTGGTGAAGGCCGCACTGGACCGGCTGGACGCGCGCGAGCTACACCGGCTGCGCCTGCACCCGGGGGACGCGGCGGCCATCGAGGCGCACCTCAGGCGCCTGGGGCTTCCCGAACGCCTGGAACTGGTCCCCGACCCTGCGCTGGAACGGGGTTCGGCCGTATTCGAAACCTCCCGCGGAAGCTTTGACGCCTCGCTCGGGACTCAGCTTGAGGAGATCGAACGCGGCCTCGCGGACAGAATGGAGCGGCTGGCATGACGGGGCTCGAGCGCTGGGATCCCGCCCCCTATCTGGACGCGCTGCCAAGGCTCGAAACCTGCCGCTGGGAGGGGCAGGTCACGGATCTGGTGGGCCTGCTGGTCGAGTCCGAAGGACCGGCCGCGGGCGCGGGTGATTTTTGCGAGGTCTTTACCAGCTCGGGACGGACCATCCGCATGCAGGTGATCGGCTTCCGCAACGGCCGCGTGCTCTCGATGCCGCTTGAGGAGACGGGCGGGATTCAGCCCGGCGACCGGATCGTCGCGCGGCCTGACGCCGCCCGAGTTCCGGTCTCCCGGGCCCTGCTGGGACGGGTTCTGGACGGCTTCGGACAGCCTTTGGACGGCTTGCCGCCCGTCGTCCCGGAAGCCTCCCGCGACCTGTTCAGTCCTCCACCGGGGCCGCTCGAGCGCGAACCGATCCGCGTCCCGCTGACCACCGGCATCCGGGCCATCGACAGCCTGCTCACCTGCGGGCAAGGCCAGCGCGTCGGGATCTTCGGCGGCAGCGGGGTGGGCAAGAGCACCTTGCTCGGCGCCATGGCGCGCCACCACTCAGCCGACGTGAGCGTCATCGGGCTGATCGGAGAGCGCAACCGCGAGGTGCGCGAGTTCCTGGAGCACGAACTCGGGCCGGACGGGCTGAAACGCTCCGTGGTGGTGTGCGCGACCTCGGACCGCCCGGCGCCGCTGCGGGTGCGCGCCTGCTTCCTCGCCACGGCGGTGGCCGAGTACTTTCGCGACCAGGGCGCCAACGTCCTGCTGGTGATGGACTCGGTGACCCGGCTGGCGATGGCGCAGCGCGAGATCGGCCTGGCCGCCGGGGAACCGCCCAGCCAGAAAGGCTACACGCCTTCGGTCTTCAATCTGCTCCCCAAGCTGTTCGAGCGCGCGGGTAATTTCCGCCGCGGCTCGATCACTGGTTTTTACACCGTTCTGGTCGAGGGCGACGACTTCAACGAACCGATCGCCGACGCCACCCGCGGAATCCTCGACGGACATATCGTTCTTTCGCGGGAGTTGGGCGCGATGGGGCACTATCCGGCAATCGACGTTTTGAACTCCGTCAGCCGTCTGGCGCAATCGGTGTCCGGCGGAGAGCAGAACCTGGCGGCGCGGAAAGTGCGCGAGGCCATGGCGGCCTACCGCCGAGCCGAGGACCTGATCCAGCTCGGCGCTTACGTGAACGGCACCAATCCGTCGGTGGACGCAGCCATCCGGCTGCGCCCGAAGCTGCTCGAGTTCCTGCGGCAGGAGGCGGGCGCTTTCTCGCCGCGCGAGGAGACGCTGGCCCGCCTGCGCGAGTTGGCGCAGGCCTTCGAGGATCAGCCGTGAAGCGCTTCGAGTTTCCGCTCGAGCGGGTCCGGGAATGGCGGCTGTCGGAACTCGACCTGGAAATGGCAGCCGCCGCCGCGCTGGCCGCCGAACTGTCCCGGATCGCCGCCGAGCGGCAGGCGATCGAGCGGGAACGCGAGGCGGCCGAGCGGTCCGTCCTGGCGGCCTCCTCCGTTTCCGCCGCCGAACTGGCCGCGCTCGACGCCTTCCGCCTGCACGCGGAGAACGCCGCCGCGGCCATCGACCGCCGCCGCCAGGATTGCGAGCAGCGCATTGTCCACCAGCGCCGGCGAATCCTCGAAGCCCGGCAGCGCTGCGAGTTGCTCAACCGGCTCCGCCAGCGCTCGCTCGCCGCCTGGCGCTCCGGTCTCCAACGCGAAGAGGAAGCCCTGGCCGGCGAGTTGTTCCTGGCGCGCTTGAACCGGGAGCGCAATCCATAGCTCCGCCGCCCGGCCGGGCGTGCTTCGCCGCCGCGCCGCGCAGAATCTGCGCGGAAAAACCGGCCGATTGCCGCCGTCCTTGCGTGGCCGCGCCGCCTCCAGGGCGGCAACCCCTTGCGTTTCCGCCCGCCCGGCTCCGGCCACCCGCCTGCCCTTGGAAGGGCCGAAAGGAGAACCAAAATGAGGATCATGTCCCTCACACTTCCCGCCCTGCTGCTGCTCGCGGCCGGCGCCGGTTACGGCTTCGACCGTCCGAGTTATGCGCAGGCGCCGTCCTGGAGTCAGCGCGGCGCCAGAATGGCTCAGGCACAGGACTGCCCCACCCCTGGCCAGCAGAAGGGGGCCCGGCAGGGCAAGCAAGGCGGACCGCAGGACGGCTCGGGGCCGCAGCATGAACCCGGTACGGGAGGCGGCAACGGCGGCGGAAACCGCGGCGGGAACCGCGGCGGACGCCGCTAACCCTCTGGCTGGGACGGGCTGTTCGCGGCTGGCGCGCCGGCCCGTCCCTCAGCGGGCGAGCAACTCCTCCAGATTCCCCCCCAGGATCCGGCCCGCGTCGGCGGAACTCACGCCAATGGCGGCCAGCGCGCGGGCCTGCGCCTCGAAGACTCCCGCCTGCCAGCCGCGCGGGAAGAAGGACGAATCCGTGCCGAACAGCAGCCGCCCCGCGCCCACCACGTCGAGCGCCCTCCGGAAGACGCCTTCCAGATCGAGCCCCTCCGGCTGATAGCGCACCCAGCCATTGCTGCTGGAGGTATCGAAGCGCACGTTCGGGCACAAGTCCGCCAGCATCAGCGCCTCGCGGAAGTAGCCGCCGCCGAAATGCGGCACGACGAACGGCAACGCGGGATAGCGCAGCGCGGCCGGATGCAGGTCGATCGGGTTGGAGAAGCGCATGTCGAAGGGCGAAGGCAGTCCCAGCTTCCGCCGGATCCCCACGGTCAGCACGCCGCAGTGCACGAACACCACGGTTCCCGGGAATTCCGCGGCCAGCCGGTAGATCCGCCCGGCGCTCTCGGAGTTCAGCGAATAGCGGTGCATGGCGGGAAACAGGCAAACCCCGCGCAAACCCGCGCCGAGCGCCTGCCGGACCCGCTCTTCCGCGTCCGCCTGAGTGGGATCGGCGAAAAAATAACCGGAAAACCGCTCCGGACGCGACCGGACCGCCGCCACCACCGACGTG
>CAKZVG010000728.1 GCA_937921835.1 uncultured Bryobacteraceae bacterium
TGAAGAGCTGGATCCATCCATCCCCTTGCGCCGGGGCGGCGGAGACCATCAGGGCGAACAGGCCGAACAGTGTTGGAACGCGCTTCATGACGAGCACCAGTATAGCCCACGGCGCGTTCCGGGGCGCCGGTGGCGGAGTAAAGTATGAGTATGGAACCGCTCGTCATTCGCCGCAAACTGCTCATCACCTCGCTGATCGTGGTGGCGGTCGCCTTCTCGATTGGCTTCTTCCCGCAGTACCTGCTCAAGCGCTCGCTGCAATCGGAGCTGATCGCCTGCCGGGCGGCGGCCGAGCTCTCCGCGCTGCGCGACCAGGCGGGCTGGGTCCTGCTCGAAACCGTGCGCAGGAACTACGGCCTGGCTGGTGAGCGCGCCGGGCGCTTCTTCGGGCAGGTTCGCGATCTCTCCGCCCGCACCCGGAGCCCGCAGTTGCGCGCCGCGCTCGAGGAAATCTACGCCCGCCGCGATACGATCGTCGCCAAGCTCGCCACGGCCGACCCGGCGGTTCTCGACGACGTGCAGGCGCTTTACCTGACGGTCATGGAGAAGGCCCAGCCTTGACGGCGGCCACCGGCTCGCGGACGCTGCTGAGACATTGCGAGTGGCTGCTGCTGGGCTACTTCATTTATGTAGCCGCGGCGGCGCACCTGCTCGGGATTTCCGGCTCCGTTCCCTGGGTGGTTACCGCGCTCAACGCCGTGGTGCTGGGTGGCCTGTTCCTGCTGGCCTATGCCGACCGGTTCCGCCGCACCCGTTGGCTGGGCATCGTCCGCGACTGGTACCCGTATCCGCTGATGCTGCTCGGCTACCGCGAAATGGGCTGGTTCGCGCAGCCGCGCGAGCGCTTCCCGCTCGAGGAAGCCTGGGTGGTGTGGGACCGTGTCCTGCTCAACGACTGGGGGCTCAAGGCGGCCATCGAGTTTCTGGGACCCCTGCTGCCTTCGATCCTCGAAATCGCCTACTCGCTGGTCTACGCCATCGTGCCCTTTTGCATGGCCGCGCTGTATCTCTCCGGGCGCCGCCAGCGGGTTGACGCCTTCCTGTTCATTTTCATCGCCGGCATCTTCGGCGCCTACGCGTTGTTCCCCTACTTCCCCTCCGAACCCCCGCGCGCGGTCTTTCCGGGAGAGGACTTTCCCAGCTACGATACCGTCTTCCGGCGCTTCAACTGGCTGATCCTCGGCGGCTACGGCATCCACACCAGCGTGTTCCCGAGCGCCCACACCTCGGGCGCCTTCTCGGCCGCCTTCGCCATGCGCATGCTGCTGCCGGAGCGTCCCTGGGTAGGGCGCGCGCTGCTGGCGCTGGCGGTGCTCATCGCCACCGCCACCATTTATGGGCGCTATCACTTCGCCGTCGACGCGCTGGCCGGTTTCGGCGTGGCCGTCGCGGCCTGGAGCACGGGGAAGATCCTCGCGCGCCGCCGCCCGGCGTAACGAAGAAACCCGGGCGGCAGCGCCATGGCGCGCAAGGCGTCCAAGGAGTCGAAGGCGTGATAGCGCTCGGCGGGTTGCACGGCCGCCGGATGCGTTCCTATGATTCCATTTAAGCCCGGCCGCATCCGGCGCGCATCTATTTTCTTGAGTATTCAAGCTCCGTGACCATTGTCGAGTGTATTCGCGCCAGCAAAACCTACGCCACCGGCGGCGAAGACGTGCCCGCCTTGCATGCTGTCTCTCTTACGCTCGAGCGCGGCGAGTTCGCCGCCGTGGTGGGGCGTAGCGGCTGCGGCAAATCCACGCTGCTCAACCTGGCCGGAGCGATGGATTTCCCGACCTCCGGGCAGGTTCTCTTCGAAGGCGTGGATACCCGCTCGCTCGACGACGCCGGGCTGGCCCGGCTGCGGCGCCGCCGGGTGGGCTTCGTCTTCCAGTCCTTCCAGCTTTTGCCCTCACTCTCGGTGGTTGAGAACGTCGAGTTGCCGCTGCTTCTCGCCGGGCGCGCGGGCGCGCGCGAAAGCGCGCTCGAGCGGCTGCGCTGGGTGGAGCTTGAAAGCTGCGCCCGCCGCATGCCCTACCAGCTTTCCGGCGGCCAGATGCAGCGCGTGGCCATCGCCCGCGCGCTGGTGCATGCCCCCGCGCTGCTGCTGGCCGACGAACCCACCGGCAACCTCGATACCGCCACCGGCGACGCGGTGCTCGAACTGCTCCGCCGCCTGGCGCGCGAGCAGCGCACCGCCATTCTGATGGCAACCCACAGCGCCGAGGCGGCCAGCCTCGCCGATACGCTGGTGCGTCTTCGCGACGGGCGCGTCGAAGAAATCCGGCAGACGGCGGCGGCCAGGTAGAGCGTGTCCCCCCGCCTGGTGCTATTCTTCCGGCTGATGCTGCGGCCGCTGGCGCGCGAGCCCTTGCGGACCGGGTTGACAGCGCTGGCAGTGGCCCTCGGCGTGGCGGTGGTGCTGGCCATCGAGCTCGCCGGCGGCGCGGCGGCGGGATCGTTCCGGTCTTCGCTGGAGTCCCTCGCCGGCGACGCGGACTACGAGATCACTGGAACCGGCGGCGTCCCTACCGAGACCGTCGCGCGCCTGTCCCGGTTGCCCTACGCTCTCACCATCCGCCCGCGCATCGAGGTCTATGCGGTGGTGGCGGACACCGGCCGCACCGTACCGTTGATCGGGCTTGACCTGCTGGCGGAAACGCCCGCCGGACGCGCGCTGAACTCAGGCGGTGGGACCGAGATCTTCGAGCGGGATGATTGGGTCTGGACCGGCGGCGGGCTGCCGTTCCAAGCCGGCGCCCGCCTGACGCTGTGGATCAACGACGGCGCGCACC
>CAKZVG010000729.1 GCA_937921835.1 uncultured Bryobacteraceae bacterium
ATGGAGTGAACGTTGAGGCCCGGGTGAGGGCGCGACGGTCAGCGTCTGCGGGAGGATGGACAGCCGCGCCGAGGCCGGACGGACGATCCTGAGGGAGCCGCGCCGCCCTGCCCTTCTGGCGCCGGACCGGCGTTGCCCTCCACCGGGACATCTTCCAAAGACTCTCGCAACTCCTTCAGCGTGAAGGGCTTTTGTATTATCCCCGCGACCGCGGGGAACTCGCCGGCGGCTTTCTCCTGCCCCCGGGCGGCGGCCAACAGGATGTGCACCCCAGCCACCCGTGGATCATCCGCCAAGCTCGATATCAGTTCCCGGCAACAGACCGCTCCGAGCGCGGCATCCACCACCGCGACATCCGGACGGAACCCGGCGACCACTGCCGATGCAGCGTAAGCGTTCCGGGCCACGCGGACATCGAGGGATTCCTGCTGGGTCTCTGCTTCCAGAGCCGCGAGAGCTGGATCGGGCGAAGCGATCAGAACCCTGGGGGGCTGCCGGTGCACCCGGCGGAAATACGGGCACTCGCCGCAGGACTCCCGGCAGAAACGGCGGGCGTGCGGCAAGGAGGCATCGAGAGCCGCCAACTCGAAGCAGAAAGCCGCCCGGACCCGGTACACCACGCATCCGGCGCAGGCCTCGGGCAGACCGCCCCCCGGGGAGAAATACTCCCAGCAGCGCAGCGGTTGGCGAGGAGCGGGGACGGGCGCCTCAAGGCGCGGGGAGCGATGCGAGCGCAGCAACCGCTCCAAGTCGCGGGCATCCACCCGATGGTGCCCTCCAGCCGTCCTTACCGCCGCCAGCCAGCCACGTTTGATCCACTTCAACACTGTGTCTGCTTCGACTCCAGCCAGTTTGGCGGCCTCTCCGGTCGATAAGGTCAGCGGCGCAGATTCCATAAACTCCCGCCCAGATCTCAAATGCCGTTGAGTCGAATCCGGATTTTATTATCTCTTGACAACGAGATCATAAATTCTTAACATCCTACTCAGTCCTATCAGATCCCGGAAGCGCTTTCAAGCCCTTCCCGGAGGGTTCCCATGGGACGGCCGGCAACCGGGCGCGGCAGGCGCGCGGCGGCCGACGAGGAGGCATGTGTGCCTGGCAAGCTCAAACATGCCGGCCACCTGATCCGGCCGGCGGTGGTGCTTCTGCTCGGGTTCGCTCTCTTTCTGTTGGTCCGCGGCGCGGTGGTTCCGGCGACCTTCGGCGAGTTGGGGCACTACCGGGCGGCCTCTCTCGACGAGATCCGCCAACAGGCCCCGGCGTTCGCTGGGCAGGCCGTTTGCGCGGGCTGCCATGCGGGCGTCACCGCCGTCCGCGCCAGCGGGAAGCACCGTGCGGTGGCCTGCGAGGCCTGCCACGGGCCGTCGGCCAGGCATGCCGCCGATCCGGCGGCGGTCCGCCACGCGCCCCTCGATGTGGTGGCGCTCTGCGCCGGCTGTCATGAAAAGGACTCGGCGAAACCAAAGTGGTTCCGCCAGGTGGAGTCCAAGGAGCACTCCGGCGGAGCGCCCTGCCAATCCTGCCACCAGCCTCACAAGCCGGAATTCTAGGAGGACACAAGCATGACGATCAGCCGGCGTGACCTGTTGAGCCAGTCGGGAAAGCTTCTGATTCTGGCGCCGGTAGCGGCGGTTCCGGCGCCGCCGCGGCGCGCTTCCGAGGACGCCGCCGCGGGCTACGATCCGTCGCGGCACCGCTGGGCGATGGCGATCGACATCGACAAGTGCATCGGCTGCGGGAACTGCGTGCGGGCCTGCGAGCAGGAGAACGACGTACCGGCGGGTTTTTTCCGTACCTGGATCGAGCGCTACCAGGTCAGCGGAGCGGATCAGGAGCACCCCAAGGTCGAGTCGCCGGACGGCGGGCGGAACGGGTTTCCGCCGTCGTCCAATTCCAACGCCAAGGAATTCTACGTTCCGAAGATCTGCAATCAGTGTTCGGAGTCGCCCTGCGTGCAGGTGTGCCCGGTGGGCGCGACGTTCGATTCCCCCGACGGGGTGGTTCTGGTCGACCAGAGCTACTGCCTGGGCTGCCGCTACTGCGTGCACGCCTGCCCGTACGGCTGCCGCTACATCCATCCCGGCCGCCACACGGTGGACAAATGCACGTTCTGCTACCACCGCATCACCCGGGGCCTGACGACGGCCTGCTGCGAGGCCTGTCCGACGGGAGCGCGCGCGCTGGCCGACTTGAAGGATCCGCGCGACCCGATCCACGAGTTCCTTCGCGTCAACAAGGTGCACGTGCTCAAGCCCCACATGGCCACGCGGGCGAAGGTATTCTACGCGTCGCTGGACGGCGCGGTGCGATGAAGGGGGCCGCCCAGCATGCACGGCGTTGAAGGTTACATCTATCCGAACGAGCTCGAGTTGCAGTGGAGCGTGTTGATCGTCCTCTATCCCTACCTCACCGGACTGGTGGCCGGCGCGTTCATCCTCGCTTCGCTCGAGCGAGTGTTCAAGGTGGCGGCGGTGAAGCCCACCTACCGCCTGGCGCTGCTCACCGCGCTGGCGTTTCTCCTGGTGGCCCCTCTTCCGCTCCAACTGCATCTGGGGCGTCCGGAACGGTCCTTCGAGATGTATCTCACCCCCCACCGCTCCTCGGCCATGGCGATGTTCGGCTTCGTCTATCTCTGGTACCTGATGGTGGTGTTGCTGCTGGAGATCTGGCTCGAGTACCGGGTGGAGATCGTCGGCTGGTCGAAATCGGCGCGCGGGCCGATGCGCTGGGTGTACAAGGCGCTCACCCTTGGTTCGGACGACATCGGGCCCGAGGCCCGGGCGGTGGACGACAAGGTGGGCTGGATCGTAACGGTAATCGGCATCCCGTCGGCGTTCCTGTTGCACGGGTATGTGGGCTTCATCTTCGGATCGGTGAAAGCCAACGCGTGGTGGTCCACCCCCCTGATGCCGATCGTCTTCCTGTTCTCGGCGATGGTGTCGGGCATCGCCGCGGTGCTGCTTCTCTACATGGCGGCCATGAAGGTGAAACGGCGCCCAATCGACATGCGCTGCGCCGATACCATCGCCAAGTACCTGTTCTACGTCTTCCTGATCGACTTTTCGCTGGAGATGCTCGATCTGGTCCATCGCATCTACGAGGCGGACGAGTCTTTCCGAACCCTGGATTTCATGGTCCAGACGCGCCTGTACGTCTCGCAGGTCGTCATTCAGATTCTGCTCGGCACCTGCCTGCCGCTCGCCATCCTGGCGGCGACGCAGATCTTCCGGATCGGGGAAGCCGCGCGGCGCGCCCTGTACGCCACCGCCGCCGTGCTCACGCTGGCCGGTATCTTCGCCATGCGCTGGAACGTCGTCATCGGCGGCCAGCTTTTCTCGAAAAGCTATCTCGGCTACACCACCTACAAGCTGGAATTCGCCACGCGGGAGGGGCTGCTGCCCGCGCTGGCGCTGATGATTCTGCCGTTCGCGATCCTGTGGGTCCTCGTCAAGCTCCTGCCACCCTGGCCGGAGAAGCAGGCGATACTGGAGCCGTCCGATGCAACCATTGCCGGAGTCAAGGGATAACGATTGGGAAGAGCTGCGGAGGCGGGTCGGTAGACTCGAAAGCCGTCTCGAAGTCCTCGAGAGACGGCTAGGCGGAGCGGAAGCGGCCGCCGAGCCGGCGGCGCCCGAGATCGCGCTGCTGGAGACCCGCCCGGCCGCCTGGGGCGACACGGCCGAGTTGGCCGGCGTCATGGGCGTTTCGCTGCTGGGCCTGGCGCTG
>CAKZVG010000730.1 GCA_937921835.1 uncultured Bryobacteraceae bacterium
GCCTCGAGCCGGCGCAGGGCATCGTCGCCCGCGGCGTCCGAGCCGACATAGGCCAACAAACGCACCGGCGTTCCAAGCATTGCCGCGGCGTAGGCGGTATTCGCCCCGTTGCCTCCCAGGCTCTGGCCGATCGAATCCACCCAGTGGGTGCGTCCCCACTCGAGCCGGTCGACACTTCGCACCAGCGTATCGTGCACCACGTTACCCGCGACGAGGAGACCCTTCATTCAGGAATCGCCCTTGCTTAGCGCCTCGAGAAACTCCCGCGGCACAGGCCACGTTCCCACTACCCGCCGCCCCTCGCGCCGGAACGTGCCGCCGGTCAGGACGCCGCTCAGATCGGCCGGATTCGGCTTCTGATCCAGGCGCGAAATGAACTTGGTCATCACTTCGGTGACTTTCTCCAGTTGCGCCCGCAGAATCACGGCGTCTTCCTCGCTGTGCGTGGCCGCTTCCATGCGGAGCCGCAGCCGGCCGCCATCGCGGCCCGCCGCCAGGGTCACGCGCTCGGCGTTCTCAAGCGCCTTGGCGAACAGCCGCGTCCCGGCAGGGTAGGCATCCGACATGCGCAGCGTCGCGCCGGGAAGGATCAGCCACGCCGGCTCGGACGGCAGCGCGAACCTCGGGCCCGCTCTGGATGCCCCGCGCATCTGCTCGGCGGCCCATTCGTTCGGACTGCTGGCGAAGGCGAGCGTGTCCCGGCGCAACGCGAAAAACGAGAGCCTGCGGCCGGGCGTGGCCGCAGGCAGGCGGCAGAAAGAACGTTCGCAGGAGCCGCCCTGCTCCCGGGCGTAGGCTTCGAGACGGCGCCAGTCGAAGCGCCCGCGCGCGATGAGGAAAGTCTGCCCGCCCTGAAAAGACGCCATCACGGCGTCCAGATCCCGCCGGTAGTCGAAACCGCTGCGCGCCACGAAAGCGGTGTACTCGGACTCCTCGGCGGCCTTCGATCCCGCGATGAGATCCAGAATTCCGGCCTGGCGCAACACCCCGACGTCGATGAAAAGCAGAGGCGAATCCGCGGCGGGCAGGTGCGCGAGCATCTCCGCCGGGGCGAGGCCGCGCCCGGTCCAGAGATACCACGCCAGCGCAAGGGTGGCCACCGCGGCTGCCAGAAGGGCGCCCAGCCGCCGGCGCGAGAGCTTGAGTGGCACGCTACTCCGCAGGTTACTACACCGCCACCGGGGCCTCGGCCGTCCGCGCCGCTTTCCAGAGGGCGAGGTAGGGCTTCAACTCCGCCATCATTTTGCGGAAGCCTTCAATGGTCAGCGACTGCGCGCCATCGCTGACCGCCTTTTCCGGACACGGGTGGACTTCCACCAGCAATCCGTCCGCGCCCGCCGCCACCGCCGCCCGGCACAGCGGAGGCACCAGGCCGCGGCGCCCCGTGGCGTGGCTGGGATCAAGGATCACCGGCAGGTGGGTCAGTTCATTCAGAACCGGCACCGCGCTGATGTCGCAGGTATTGCGCGTCTCGGTCTCGAAGGTGCGGATGCCGCGCTCGCACAGCAGCACGTTGGGATTGTGGTGCGCCACTACGTACTCGGCCGACATCAGCAGTTCCTTGATGGTGGAACTCATGCCCCGCTTGAGCAACACCGGCCGTCCACAGCCGCCGAGCGACTTGAGCAGCGCGAAGTTCTGCATATTGCGCGCGCCGATCTGAATGATGTCGGCGTACTCGGCCACCAGCGCGATGTCCCGGTCGCTCATCACCTCGGTGATGACGCACAACCCGGTCGCCTCCTTGGCCTTGCGCAACAGCTTGAGACCCTCTTCCTGGAGTCCCTGGAAGTCGTAGGGGGACGTACGCGGCTTGAAGGCGCCTCCGCGCAGCAGCTTGGCGCCGGCTTCAGCGACCGCCTCGGCCGTTTCCATGATCTGGCGTTCGGATTCCACCGAACACGGACCGGCCATCACGATGAACTCGTCGCCTCCGATCTCGGTGCCATTGACACGGATGCGCGTCCGCGTGGGCTGGAACTCGCGGCTGACGAACTTGTACGGCGCCGAGATCCGGACCGCCTTTTCCACCGCGGGCATCGCCTCCAGGGATTCCAGGCACGCCGTGACGTCGCCGACGCCCACCGCGCCGATGACCACGCGCTCTTCGCCCTGAATAGAGTGAACCTTGTAGCCGAACTCGCGAATGCGGTCGCAGACGCGGTCGATGTCCTCCTTGCTTGCATGAAGCCGCATCGAGATAATCATTGCGAACCCCCTTGCGCCCGTACGGGCGCCCTTCCCGCAAAAACAAAAAACCCACTCCTGCGAGTGGGCTGGTTTGCCGGATTTGACCTGCCGCCGCCAACGCCACTCGCCCGGTTCAGGCGTAAAAGCCGAACCGGTAGAGAAACGAGTTGACGCAGCGATAAGCCATGGAAACCTTATTGTACGCCCGGCCGGCCGGACTCCGCAAGCGACGGCACGGTGTAAAGTTGTCTCGGGCGAGCGGGGCCCGGCCCGCGGCTGGCGCGGGAACCAGGAGGCCGCCGGGAATGGGAGGGGCAGATGCCGTCAGCCGCCGATGGCATACATGGGGCGCGGCGGAGGCACGAATTTGGCGGCGTTGATTTCGTGGCCCAGCCACTTCTTCCAGACCGTCGAACGGATCCG
>CAKZVG010000731.1 GCA_937921835.1 uncultured Bryobacteraceae bacterium
CGGAAATCCCGCCATGCTCGCCGAGTAAAGGATCCGCGAACCGCCCGCGCCGAGCGCCACCAGCGTGTTTCCGGATGCCCCGCCGCTGAACCAGAGAGCCGAGGAGATCCAGAGGTCCCCGTCCGGAGCCAGCGCCGCGGACGGCTGCACCGAACTGACGCGGGCGTTGCCGCCGACGACCGGCAGGAAGCTGGCGGCCAGAACTCGCCCGGATTCCGGGTCCAGGGTTCCCGCGAAGACATCCCAGGGACCCTCGTAACGGCCGCGGAACGAGCCGCGCGTGGCCGCCAATTCATCGGCTGGCGCCGGATTCCAGCAAACGAACGCCAGGCGCCCGGCGGCGTTGGTAGCGAGCGCGCGGATTCCCGGAAGGCGGACCGTGAAGCGGAAAGCGCCGGCGCCCGGAACCCACTTGGACACCGAACCGGAGGTCGCGAAGTACACCGCCCCGCCGGGTTCCAGCGCAAACGCCTCGATGGGGCCACCGGTGAAGGTAGCGGCCCGCAAGCGCCCGTCGCCGCCGAACCGGGCCAACCAACCGTCTTCCTGACGAGTTGATGCGG
Organism: uncultured Bryobacteraceae bacterium; assembly: GCA_937921835.1. Taxonomy (GTDB): domain Bacteria; phylum Acidobacteriota; class Terriglobia; order Bryobacterales; family Bryobacteraceae; genus CAKZVG01. The sequence goes on from CAKZVG010000731.1 coordinate 564, forward strand.
GTAGCGGGGCGTCCAGGGTGGTGGGGGGCGAGCCGGTTCCTCCGAACGTCCTCCCCGCCACGGTGATATCCCCTCCCGGGCCCGCGGCAAGCCGTTCCGCCGGGAGGCGTTCCATGACGCTCACGAACGCCGGCGCGCCGTCGCGCGCCAGCCGGGCCACAAAGGGGGCGCTGGAAAAACCAGCCATGACGGCGCCTCCGCCGCGCAGCGGTTGGAGAAGGTGCGGGTGCAGGGGGAGAGCGAACGGCTCGCCGAATTCCACTCGCAGCGGGAGCGCGGCGTCCCAGGCGCCGATGGCCAGGCGGAACGACGCCGCATCAGCCAATTCGAGGCGCGCCTCGACCGGGCGTTGCGCCGCGCCGGCCGTCTGGTAGGCGGCGAGGCCACTCATCCGGAACACGGTGGGTGAGATTACGTCGAGCCCGCGGGGGCCCAAGTGCCAGTTGAGTTGAGGCTCCCCGCGCAGGCGGAAAAGCAGCCGCCGCAGGTCGCCGCCCGGAGCGACGGTCAGGCGCAGCGCCGGCACACCCGAGCCGGCGTTCCACTCGGCGCCGATTCCGGGGTAGAGTTGCGCGTAACGTACGGTGCAGAAGTGCGCTACGTTTTCGCGCCAGCGTCCGCGGTCCGTCCCGCGGTAGACATGCAGCGGGTAGGGGATGCGATCCTCGCCGGTGACGGCCACGAGCGGACTGGCGCCAACGAACTCCAGCCAAAGCCCCGCAGCGAGTTGCACCCGGTCCCGGTAGAACACCCGCTCGCCGAGCGCGAAAAGAACGCCGTCTTCAAACTGCCCGGAATTCTGCTCGAAACCGCGCGGCAGCGGAGGGTAGGACGTGGTGGCGGCCAGCAGCGGCGCGGCGGCCAGCAAGAGCGTGCGGAGGAGGCGCGAAGCGTGCATGGAGGCTCTCCGCTTCCAAAGACCCGCGCGCCGGGCGTTTCGCCACAGCGGCTACGTTTTGTCCTTCGACTCGCGGGCGGGCTTCTCTTCTTTCAGGCGGGGCCAGGCTTCGTGGGCGCGCACGCGCTTCCATTCCGCTTCGAAGCGGCGCCGCTCGTTGTCGGGGCGCGCGTTGAGGTCCTGCTCGAACTCCGCGGTCAGGTGCGGGTCGCACCAGCCGGTGGCGATCTTCATCGAGATCACCGCCAGACGGCGGGAGAGCTCGGGCGGCAGCTTGGGGCGCAGGGCGGCGATCAGCCGGAGCAGTTCCTTCTTGGTTTCCGGAATCTCCTCGGTGGCGTCCGCCGCGCTCTTGCTTTCGGTCTTCGGCTCCTGGGAGTGGAGCGGAAACCCCGCAAGCAAAACGAGCCCCGCGCACAGCAAGCAACCGGCAAAGCACCGCATCGGAACGCCTCTGCCTTCATTCTACGTCTGGCGGGCAGGCTGCTACGATGGTAGAACTGCCTATGGCTTTGCGCTTCTACAATACGCTCACGCAACAAGTGGAGGAATTCCGTCCGCTCGAGGACAACGTCGTCCGCATGTACACCTGCGGGCCGACGGTCTGGAACTACGTGCACATCGGCAACCTGCGGACCTTCACCTTCCAGGATCTGCTGCGCCGCTGGCTGCGCGCGCGCGGCTACCGGCTGGAGCACGTCATGAACATCACCGACGTGGACGACCGCATCATCCAGCAGGCGGCGGCCGAAAGCAAGACCCTGGCCGAATACACGGCGGTCTACACCCAGGCTTTTCTTGAGGACGCGGCCACGTTGCGCCTGGAGCGCCCGGAGCGCATCGTCAAGGCCACCGAGCACATCGGCGACATGGTGGCCGCGATTCAGAAACTCGGCGAACGCGGCTTCACTTACGAGAGCGAAGGCTCGATTTACTACCGGGTGAGCCGCTTTCCCGAGTACGGCAAACTCTCGCATACGGAATTCAAAGGCATCCGCGCGGGCGCGCGCGTCGATACCGACAAGTACGACAAGGACGACGCGCGCGACTTCGCGCTCTGGAAGGCGGCGAAGCCTGAGGACGAAGCCGTCAGTGCCGCGTGGGACGCAACCTTCGGCCGCGGCCGTCCCGGCTGGCACCTCGAGTGCTCGGCGATGGCGCTCGACCTGATCGACAG
>CAKZVG010000732.1 GCA_937921835.1 uncultured Bryobacteraceae bacterium
GCAGCTCATGGCGCCATTCGGGGGATCGGCCTGGTGAACGGGCGGCACCCAGTCGATGCCGGTCTGACTGACCGTGCCCCCCTGCACGGTAACACCCCAGATTTGCGACAGGCGGGTCAGCAACTGCTCGCCCTGGTTTCCTTCGGCGACGCTGCATCCGCGGAGTTCCACGCGCGCGCCGGGAGCGAACGCCCTGCGCAAGCGGGCCAGGGTGTCTTGAAGCTGGCCGATGTTGGCCACCGAGATGCCGGTCCAGTGCATCACTCGCCCTTCTTCCCCGGCGAGCCCGCCCGAGACCGTCTGCCCGCCGGGCCGCCCGTGCGACCAGATCCGCAGCACGTTCAGTCCCCCGCAGGGAGCAACGGCCAGAATGTCCTGAACCATTTGGCCGACGCCGTTGCACATGCCGTACATCACGATGCGCGTGGAGCGCACGCCGCGCCGGTCCAGGCCGGTGGCACAATCGTTGCCCACGGCCGGATCTTCCATATCAATAACGTCGATATCCATATCCGAATGCCTCCTTCCACCCGGTAACGCGGATTCCGGCGCCGGGCTTCGTCACGGGAGCCGGGGCGTTGGCACCGGCGGCGGTGGGGCGCGCGGCGCGGTGTCCTTCAGCGGCACGCGGATCCAGGCCGGCGTCGTCATGAGTCCCAGCGCGCCGCGGGTGGGCGGCGCCGCCGAAGCCGTGGACGCGGGCCGCATCCCGTGGCTGCCGAGGACCGGCGCGCGCGACTTGAGCCCCATCGGCGGCGTGGATCCGGAGTCGCGCCTGGCCGTGTTCTCCGCCCCGCCCCCCGGGGCGGCAAGCACGAGCCGGTCCTCCACGGAGCCGGGCAGCCGGCTTTTACCGGCCGGGCGCTGCCGGGGGCGGCGCGAGAGAATGGCTGTAGGGGGCCGAGCGCCGGCGGCCGAAAAAGACGGCCGCTGGCGGAAGAAATCTCCGGAAGCCGCCGGAGGAAATCCGCGATATTCTGTTAGTGGACTTCCTTCCGCGGTCAGGGGAGGGATTGATGGCGATCCTGCCGAAACTGCGCGATCTGCTCGACCAGCACCGGGTCGAGTACCCTCACCACGTTCATCCGCTGGTATACACGGCGAAGGAGTTGGCCTCCGCCGAGCATCTTCCCGAGCACGAGGTCGTCAAGACGGTGGTCTTTCTGGGCGACAACGGCTTCGGCATGGCGGTTCTCTGCGCCGATTGCATGGTGGACCTGTTCGAGCTGCGGTCGGCGCTGGGACTCACACGCTTGCGGCTGGCGACCGAAACGGAACTCGCGGAGCTGTTTCCCGAGTGCGAGTTGGGCGCCATGCCGCCGTTCGGCAACCTTTTCGGGATGGCCGTTTTCGTGGACAGCCGCGTGGCGGGCGAGGAGTTCATCGCGTTCAACGCAGGCACGCACCGCGACGTGGTCATCCTGCGGTTCAAGGACTACCAATCGCTGGCGAACCCGGAAATCATCCACTTCGCGCGCTTCGCGACGGCGTAAGGCTAAAGGGGCGGCTCCCAGCCGCCCCGCCTTCTCAACTCACTCCACGCGAGCTCAAATAGGCGCCATACTGCTTGTCGAGGCCGAGGATGTGTTTTTCAAGCCAGCTCTTGAGGAAGCCGAGGACCTCGACGCTCAAGGCGATGCGGCCCGATTGGTGGCCGCTGACGTAGGCAGCGACGGTGGCCACCAGACGGTCGTGCTCGGCCTTGTGGCTGTCGAAGTTGGGATAGGCGTGCTGGCGCAGCAGGCGCTCTTCGGCCGCAAAGTGATCCCGAGTATAGGCGGCCAGCCGTTCGAGGATCGAGTGAAGCACATCCTTGGCGCGGCCGCCGGCCATGGCCTGCTGGAGATCGTGCACGATACGGATGAGTTCGGCGTGTTGGGCATCCATGCTGCGGATCTGGACGCTGTAAGCGGGCTTCCAGACGAACGGTGCAAGGGGCGAGGAAAGTGCCATCGGGTTTCTTATCGGCCCGGGGGCGGCGGGTTTTTGAGTTGGGCGAGGATGGCCGCAACCGGCTCCTCCAGCGGCCGGTCGCCGCTGACCACCAGGCTGGCGAACCCGGCGGTGGGAAGGATATAGCGCTCCGCCATCGGCCGGACCGTCGCCTGATATTGCTCCCGCACGGACTCGGGGGTCCGCCCGCGCTCGCGCACGTCGCGTTCGAGGCGGCGGCGGAAGCACTCGCGGTCGTCCAGCCGCACGAACACCGCCACTTCGTAGAAGCGGCGAAGGTCCTCCCAGTACAAGGCAAAGAGTCCCTCGACCACCACGAAGGCGCGCGGCATGACGAGCTCGGTCGCCGCCAGGCGGGTGTGGGCGGCGAAATCGTAGACCGGTTTCCGTACCGGTGAGCCCTGGCTGAGCAGCCGCAGGTGTTCGGCGATCAGGGCGTGGTCGAGCGCCGCGGGTTCATCGAAGTTGACCCTGGCGCGCTCGGCCAGGGGAAGGTGCGACAGATCCCGATAGTAGGAATCCAGCGCCAGGACGGGCGCCTCCAGCCGACGGGCCACGGCCTGCGCGAGCCGCGTCTTGCCCGAGCAGGAAGGGCCGGCGATGCCGATGAAACGCGGGGCCATCGAACAGCCAGTATAGAGCAGAAGCCGCCAGCCGGCCCCATCTCCGGCGCCGGCGCCTTACTTGGGCTGGATCTTGATCACGGTGGCGTTCGGATCGGGGCGGATTTGAGCGGCCGCGATTCTGAGGACGCCGCCCTTCTGCGTGAAGGGAAGCGGCGTTCCGTCCGCCAGGAGCGAAACGCGGGAGACGGGCGTGGCGAACCCCGGGAGTTCGATCGACTCGCCCGGCAGATCGAACACATGCAGGTAGACGGTCTTCCCCTTGGCGGTGGTCCGGCCGAAAGCGAGGTCTTGCAGCGGCCCGTAGGTCGTCCCGTAGATGGACTCGCCGTGCCTGGCAAGCCAGGCGCCGATGTCCCGCAGCCGTTCCTCGAACTCGGGTTGAATCGTGCCCTCCGGAGTGGGGCCGACGTTCAGCAGGAAATTGCCGCCCTTGCTGGCGGCGTCGATCAGGCCGCGGATCAGTTCGGCGGTGGACTTGAACTGGCGGTCGTTGCGGTTGTAGGCCCAGGTGCGGTTGATCGTCATGCAGGTCTCCCAGGGCTGGAAGTCTTCCGGGCGCGGGGCCACCGGCGAGATTCCCTTGTCGTTCGGATCCACGTTGCCGACCACCGCGCCTTTGACCGGAATGCCCTTGGGCAGGCGCTGTTCGGGGGTGACGAAATCGCCCGTCAGACCGATGCGGTTGTTGATGAGCGCGCCGGGT
>CAKZVG010000733.1 GCA_937921835.1 uncultured Bryobacteraceae bacterium
GCGCCCCGCGATCCAAATGCGGCCGGCGGTGGGCGGCCGGATGCCGAACAGCGCCTGGCAGAGCTCCGTGCGCCCGGCGCCGACGAGCCCGGCCAGGCCCACGATTTCACCCGAGTGGAGCGAAAAGCTTGCGTTGCGCAGCGCGGGCGGGCGGCTCAGGTTCTCGACGCGGAGCATTTCCGGACCGGGCGGCACGCGCGCGCCGGGGCCGGACGCGGCGGCTTCCCGGCCGGCCATGTACTCAATGACCCGGCCCACAGAGAGGCCCGCCAGGGGCCCGCTGAAGACGGTCGCGCCGTCGCGGAGAATGGTGACGCGGTCGCCGACGGCGCGCAGTTCTTCCAGGCGGTGCGTGATGTAGACCACTCCGGCGCCGCGGGCACGGAGGGTGCGGACGATATCGAAGACGGCGCGGGACTCGGCGCCGGAGAGCGCGGAGGTTGGCTCGTCGAAGATCAGCAGGCTGGAGCCTTGCTCGAGAGCGCGGCAGATTTCGACAAGCTGACGGCCGGCGGGCGCGAGTTGACCGGCCGGCGCGCGGGCGTCGAGAGGAAAGCCGTGGACTTCGATGAGACGCTGGGCGGCGCGTTCGAGGGAGCGGCGGCGTACCCAGCCGAAAGGGAGGCGCTCCTCGCGGCCGAGGAAGATATTTTCGGCAACCGAGAGGTGCGGGGCGAGCAGCGGCTCCTGGTGCACCATGGCGATGCCGGCGGCGGCCGCTTCGGCGGGGGAGCGGAAGCGCGCCGGGCGGCCGCGCCAAAGCATCTCGCCCGAATCGCGCGGCAGCATGCCGGCGGCGATGCGCATGAGGGTCGTCTTGCCCGCGCCGTTCTCGCCGAGCAACAAGTGGACCTCGCCGGCGGCGACCTCGAGAGAGGCGCCCTTGAGAGCGGTCACGCCGCCGAAGCGCTTCCCGATCTGGCGTAGTTCAAGGAGCATCGGAAAGGCCAGTGTACACCAGGGCGGGCGGCGGCCTTCCTGGGGACGGTGCGCTACTCCGGCCAGCGGAACGGCGAGGCCGGCAGTCCTTCCAGGTTGAAGAGCGTGCAGGTGGGGTTGTCCGACCAGCCATAGCGCAGGCGCTCCGGCCGCGGCACGGCGGGGCTCGAGACCAGCACCGAGGATCCCTCGATCGTCGCGCGCGCGGGCGAGAACCGCCCATCCTCTCCCGCAACCTCGAATCCCCGAGGTTCGCCGCCCACGGCCGCCAGACCGGCGCCGGCATGCTCAAACCACACCCGCAGAGCGCCCTCCTCGCGCGTCACGTGCCGCGCCAGCGGGCCGGAATATACCAATGTTTCGCCGTAGGCGAGAGCGCGCGCGGCGAGCGAGAGCCGGCGGCCAACCTCGCGCTTGTTGCCGGGATGGATGTCGCCGGGGTTGCCGATGTCGATGGTCACGGCCATGGCGGTGTTGGCCAACCCCAGCGCCTGGCGCTGCGCCTCGCGCACCTCGGGCCACATGCTGTCCGGCGCGGCCCGGTAGTTTGCGAGTTGCACGAACAGGAAGGGAAAATCGCCCTGAGCCCAGGCGCGGCGCCAGTCGCGGATGAGCGCCGTGAACAGCCGCCCGTAGAGCGGGGCGCGTTCGGGCGCGGTGTTGGCCTCGCCCTGATACCAGATGACGCCGCGGATGGGGAAGCGGGTGAGCGGCGCGACCATGGCGTTGAACAGGCCCGCCGGAGTCCACTGCCCGCCCGGGCGGCGCCGCAGTTCCGGCTCGGGCGGCGGCTCGCGCCCTTCGCGGCGGGCCCGCGCGGCGGCTTCCTCCCAGTCGCGGCGCAGGGCAGGAAACCGCAGCAGGTTCGCTTCGTGCTGGCCGGTGAGTTTGGCCCACTCGGCGAAGACCGGCATCAGCGAGGCGTCGGCGCCGAGGGCGCGCAGGCTGGTCCACGCTTCGGCGGGCGTGCCGCCCCAGGCCGTTTGAATCAGGCCGATGGGCACGCCGAATTTCTGATGTAATTCGCGGCCGAAATGATACGCCACGGCGGAGAAATGTTCGACACTCGCGGGCGAGCACTCACGCCAGAGCTGTCCGACGAAATCGCTCAGCGGGTAATCGGAGACGCGGTGCATGGCGCGCACCAGCCGGATCTTCGGATAGCGCGCCGCGGCCATCTCCGCGGCGGCGTTGCTGGACCAGCGCACCGGCCACTCCATGTTGGATTGGCCCGCCGCCACCCACACGTCGCCCACCAGCAGGTCGCGCAGCACGATGCGATTGGCGCCCGCGACGCTCAGCTCGAACGGTCCGCCCGCCTCGCCGGGCGGCAGGGCCACGCTCCAACGTCCCAACCCGTCGGCCGTGGCGCTATGGGACTCGCCGCGGAAGGAGACCGTGACGCGCTCGCCCGCATCGGCCCAGCCCCAGACGGCGACCGGCAGGCCGCGCTGCACCACCATGTGATCAGCCAGCAGATTCGGAAGGCGAACGGCGGCGAGCGCGCACGGCGCCGCCAGGCACGCCAGCAGGATTCCCGCATTGAAACGCATGGCTCGCTTCAAGCTCGCACCGCCGACCAGAGCAGCGATCCGGCGCGCAGTCCCTGGCGGCCGAACCAGACCCGCACGGCGTTGTGATTCATCACCGCCGGGGCCGCCTCCGCCGGAATGCCGAGCTTGCCGGAGCGGATGAGATCGATCTCCAGCCCGTAGACCGCTTCCTCGCCCATGTTCGGAAAGTTGCTTCCGTAGAGCAGCCGCTCGGGGCCGAACGCCGAGTAGAGGGACTTCACCACCGGAACCAGTTCGTCATATGGCGGGCGGCCGCGCGAATGCATGCCGGAGACCTGCACCAGCACGTTCCGGCTGGCGGCCAACTCAAGTACCGGCTTCAAGGAGGCGAAGCCGGGCGCCTCCTTCGGGTCCGGGAACCCCAGGTGCGCCAGAACGATGGCGCTGTGCGGGTGATCTCCGGCGAAACCCGCCAGCCGGGCGGCGTTCGCGCGGTTGAAGGCGCCGTAGAGGATGAAGTTCAACCCAAGCTGCGCCGCCCACTGCCACACCGCCGCGTGCGTGGCGAGCGATTCCACCGGCAGACGGATGCCGCGGAAACGGCCACCCTCCGCCCAGCGGCGCACCTCGCCGGCCGGCTCGGCGCCGTTGAGATCGACCAGAAACACGCCCGCGAAACGGCCCGGGATCTTCGCCACCAGCCCTTCGATGTAGCCGTTGTCGAATTCGCCAACGTGCTGCACCAGCACCGCCCGCCGCACTCCGAACCGGTCCATGACGCGGTTCAGATCTTCGACGGGCTTGTACTTGAGGAGCCCGCAATGGGCGTACGCATCGGTGATTTCCATAGACAATCAGACTACCGCTTGTCGCCGGGCCGCAGCCGCCGGGCGGTTTTGCGCTACCCTCGTTGTTTAGCCATGCCTACCGCCATCGTCACCGGCGCCAGCCGCGGCATCGGACGCGGAATCGCCAAGGAACTCGCGCGCGACCACCAACTCATCGCCACCTACAAGGGACGGCGCGACGCGGCCGAGTCACTGCGCGCCGAAACGGGCGCCGAGATCTTCCAGTGCGACATCTCCTCGCCGGCCGACCGCGCCGCTCTGGTCGCCTTCGCGCGGGAGCGGTTCGGCGCGCTCGATCTGCTGGTGAACAACGCCGGCATCGCGCCGCGCGAGCGCCGCGACATCCTGGAGGCAAGCGAAGAGATCTTCGACGAGGTCCTGAACACCAATCTCAAAGGACCATACTTCCTGACGCAGCAAGCCGCGCGCTGGATGGCGGAGCGCGGCGCCGGACGCATCGTCTTCGTCACTTCGATTTCCGCCTACACGGCCTCGGTGAACCGCGGCGAGTACTGCATCTCGAAGGCCGGCCTCAGCATGGCGGTCGCGCTTTGGTCGCAGCGGCTGGCGGCGGCCGGCGTGAAGGTCTTCGAGATCCGCCCCGGCATCATCCGCACCGACATGATCGCCGCCGTCGAGAAGATGTACGAGGAGCGGATCGCGGCCGGCCTTCTGCCCCAGCGCCGCATGGGCGAAGCCGAAGATGTCGCCAAAGCGGTCCGCGCGGTGGCCGACGGGCTGCTCGACTACTCCACCGGCCAGGTCCTCAACGTCGACGGCGGGTTCCACCTGCGCGGTCTGTGAAGGGCGCGGGCCGGCCGGACGCGAGCCCCGGCCGGAGCGCCGGTGACACTTCCGCGGCGTTCCGCCGCAGGAGGGAGCTTGCGTCCATGCCGGGCGTTCACGGGAGGTCTTCGCAGGCGGGAAATCGCGGCGCGCCCGCTGCCGGTTCCAGCCGTACCGCCTGTCCGCCGCTGGCCGCAAGCCTGGCCACCAGCACGGTCCGCGAGCTGGCGATGCATTTCGACATCGCCACCACCGGCTTCTCCACGCTGTCGGCGGGCGAATCGCCGTAGAGGTGCGCGACATACTTTCTGCCAGGGGCCAGAAACCCGAGCGGGACGCGTAGCTCGCGCGCCGCGGCGGTGATGCTTCCGAGGAACCACTCCTCACCGCTCCGCCGCGCCACCATCGCGAACTCGCCGATGCGCCCGCCGAGGACCCGCGTGTCATCCCACACCACCGGGACGCGCTCGAAGAACTCGATCTCCGGTTCGCCGCGGTAGGCCGAGGGCCGGTCGTACCAGAAGAGAAACTGGAGCGGGCTGTAATTCACAACCGCCA
>CAKZVG010000734.1 GCA_937921835.1 uncultured Bryobacteraceae bacterium
CTCCCGTTTTTGGGCGGTTCTTCGTCGCTGGCCGGCAGGGCGCTGGGTGGCTGGCAGCTTTCGGGCAATTTCTCGGCCTCAAGCGGCGGGCCCATCAATGTCACCCTGGGCGAGGACTGGAATTACGACGGGCTCGGCGGCGACCGCCCGGACCAAGCCGGCCCGATCCGCTACACCTCCGGGTCCAAGGACGAGCGGCAGGCTGCCTTCTTCGATCCGTCGGCGTTCGCGCGTCCCGCCATTCGCAACACTTTCGGAAACCTCCCCCGCAACGCGCTGAAGGGCGTCGGGCGGTGGAACATCGACCTTGCTCTCCTTAAGAGCTTCCGCATCAGGGAAGGCATGCGCGCGCAGTTCCGCGCCGAGGCGTACAACCTCACCAACACGAATTTCCTCGGCGCTCCGAACACCGCCATGAACAGCCGCGACTTCACGCGCGTGCTTACGCGCTCCGGCCAACGCAGCACGCAACTCGGACTGCGCTTCGAGTTCTGACGCCCGGGCCCGCATTCCGCGCCGCGATTCGATACACTCGGCTGCATGCTGACGCGACGCGGATTCCTCGCCGGCCTGGCCCCGGCTCTACTGGGCGGGGCGGGGCGCAAGCCGCCGAACATCGTCTTCATCCTGGCCGACGACCTCGGCTGGCGCGACACCGGCTATAACGGCAGCCGCTTTTACGAGACTCCGCACATCGACCGGCTGGCGCGCTCGGGGATGGTCTTCACCAACGGCTACGCCGCGGCGCCGGTCTGCTCGCCTACGCGCGCGGCGCTGATGACCGGCAAGTACCCGGCGCGGCTGCGCCTGACGCGGCACCTCCAGGGCGCCCACCGCTTCCACTACTCGCGCGTGATTCCACCGCTCTCGCGCCTGGAACTGCCGCTTGAGGAAGTCACCCTGGCCGAAATGCTCAAGAGCGCGGGCTACGTCTCCGCCTCGATCGGCAAGTGGCACCTCGGAAACCAGGGGTTCCTGGCTTCCGAGCAGGGCTTCGACGTGAGCGCGGCCGGAGACTGCGCCGGATCCACCAACGACTTCTTTTACCCGGCGTGGAAGAAGAAGGTCCCGATCGAGGGCGCGCGCGACGGCGAGTATCTCACCGACCGCTTGACCGATCTCGCCCTGGACTTCGTCCGTAAGTCCGCCGGCCGTCCGTTCTTCCTCTACCTGCCGCACTTCGCGGTCCACACCCCCATCCAGGCCAAGCCCGACTACATTCCGCGATACGAAAAGAAAGTCCGCGCGGACGATCCGCAAAATTACCCCACTTACGCGGCCATGTTACAGAGCGTCGACGAGAGCGTCGGCCGCATGCTGGACTTACTCGACTCCCTGAGGCTGGCGGACGAAACCGCCGTCGTGTTCACCTCCGACAACGGCGGCGTGACGTCGCGCGAGTGGCAGGGACGTCCGGTCACTTCCAACCTGCCCCTGCGCTCCGGCAAGGGGCACCTGTATGAAGGCGGCATCCGCGTACCCACCGCCGTCCGCTATCCGGGCGTCACCCGCGCCGGGTCGAGTTGCGATGAACCGGTTTCCACCATCGACTTCGCCCCCACCTTGGCCGAAATCGCGGGCGTCGCCAGAGCCGGGCTGCCCAGGATGGACGGCGTCAGCCTGCTCCGGCTGCTCACAGGCAAGCCGCGCCTCGGCCGCGAACGCCTCTTCTGGCACTTCCCGCACTACAGCCCGCAGTTGGGCGTGCCCAGCGCCGCCGTCCGGGAGCGCGATTGGAAGCTCATCCGCTTCTTCGAGGACGGGCGCGAGGAGCTCTATAACCTGCGCGACGATATCGGCGAGTCGAAGGATCTGGCGGGCGAGCGCAAGGAGCTGCGCCTGGCGCTCAGCCGGCGGCTCGACGCCTGGCTCCAGGAGACCGGCGCGCTGCTGCCGGAGCGGAACCCGAACTACGATCCCAAACGCGAGCGCGAAGCCGGTCCGCCCATGAGCCCCATACCGCCCAAGTAGCCCGCTCCACGGACGGAACCGCTACAATCGTGGCCATGGAGTTCACCCGACGCGCTTTTCTCGCGAGCACCGTCGCCGGCGCCGCGGCCGCCGCTCCCCAGCCGAAGCCCAACATCGTTTACATCATGGCCGACGATCTCGGCTGGGGCGACCTGGGCTGTTACGGACAGGAGAAGATCCGCACTCCGCACATCGACCGCCTCGCCGCCGAGGGCATGAAGTTCACCGACGCCTACTCCGGTTGCACCGTCTGTGCGCCCTGCCGCAGCGTCCTCATGACCGGCCTTCACATGGGGCACACCTCGGTGCGCTCCAACACCGGCGGCGTGCCGCTGCTGCCTTCCGACGTCACCGTGGCCGAAGTGCTCAAGCCCGCCGGATACGCCACCGGCTGCTTTGGGAAGTGGGGACTCGGCGACATCGGCACCGAAGGCGTGCCCTGGAAGCAGGGCTTTGACGACTTCTTCGGTTACCTGCACCAGGTGCACGCGCACTGGTTCTACCCGCAATTTCTGTTCGAGAACGAGCGCCGCTACCGCCTGGAAGGCAATGGCGAGGGGCGCGAGAAGACCTATTCGCACGATGTCATCGCGGACAAAGCGCTTGAGTTTATCCGCCGCAACAAGGACAAGCCGTTCCTCTGCTACGTGCCCTTTACCATCCCGCACTGGGAGCTGAAA
>CAKZVG010000735.1 GCA_937921835.1 uncultured Bryobacteraceae bacterium
CATGGTCGCGCGCGCCAGTTACATCGGCAACCTGGGCCGCCATCTCAGTTACACGGACGATCTGAACTTCGCCCGCTACGCTCCCGGCGCGACCGCTGGGAACATTCAGCAGCGCCGCCCCTACCGGGACTTCTCCGCCATCCTCATGACGTTCGCCGACAGCACGTCGAGCTACCACGGACTGCAACTCTCTGTCGAGCGGCGCGTCGCCAACAACTTCTCCTTCGAGGTGAATTACACCTTCTCGAAGTCCATCGACGAGGTTTCCACCGACACCACCCCGCAAAACGCCTCGCAGACGATCCCCATGAACCGCACCGCCAACCGCGGCCTCTCCGACTTCGACCAGCGGCACCGCCTGGTGGCCTCCCACGTCTGGGCGCTGCCCGACTTGCAACAGCGAAGCGCGCTGCTGCGCTCGGTCCTGGGGGGCTGGCAGTTCAGCGGCATCACCACCCTGCGCAGCGGCGTGCCGTTCTCGGTCTCCTCCGGAACCGACCGCGCCTTCAGCGGCCGTGGCGCCACCTTCGCCGACCTGGTTGGCGACCCGTTCCTGGACACCAGCCGTGCGCGCAGCGAAAAAATCGCCCGCTACTTCAACACCTCGGCCTTCGCGCTCTCCGCGCTCGGAACTTTCGGCACCGCGCCGCGGAACCTCATGACCGGACCGGGCGCGATCAACTTCGACTTCGGTTTGATGAAGGTGTTCCCCATCGCGGAGCGCTACCGGTTGCAGTTCCGTGCCGAGTTGTTCAACGCTTTCAACACGCCGAATTTCGGAACCCCGTTCGCTAACGCGAACACCCCGGCGCGCTTCGGCCGTCTGGAAAGCGCGAGCGATCCGCGAATCGTGCAATTCGCGCTCAAACTGGCTTTCTAGCGCCCTGGCGGCCCCGCGCCCCCGGGCTATAATCAAAGCGTGGTGCGTCTCTCGAACGGCGCTCCAGATCCTGGTCTCCTGGCGCCCGTCAGAGGATGTTCCGCATCGGAAAGAAGGAATGCGATTGCGAAGCCGGACGCGTATGGATCGCGTCGACGGTTGGAAAGGGGGTCGATGGCAGCGGCCCGGCGGCAGCCGGCGTCGCGCCATCACCGAAGGATGCAGGCGAGCGTAGCCGCCATTCTGGGAGTCGCGCTGCTGTTGTCCGGGTGCAGCCGCGACATTCAAAGCAAGGAAGCCGTGCGGAGCGGGATTCTCAGCCACCTGTCCAACCGCGCCGGCCTCGACGTCGGTTCCATGGACGTCGAAGTAACTTCCGTCTCCTTCCGGGGCGCGGAAGCCGACGCGACCGTTTCGTTCCGCCCCAAGGGATCCAGCGACCCGGCGTCCGGGATGCAGATGCTCTACACCCTGGAGCGCAAGGGCAACCAGTGGATCGTCAAAGGCAAGCGGGAGTCAGGTTCCACTCCGCACAGCGGCGCGCCGGAAGCGCCTCCCGGCCATACCGGCCAACTGCCGCCAGGGCATCCGCCGGCCGGCGGGAAGGATTCGCCCGGGAAACAATGAAGCGCGTTGCGGTTCTGGGCGGCGGACCCGCCGGCGCCTTCGCCGCCGAACGCCTGGCCTCGGCCGGCCTGAGCACAGTGCTGCTCGATGAGAAACTGGCCTGGGAGAAGCCCTGCGGCGGCGGGCTGACCTACAAGGCCTGGAACCGCTACCCGTTCCTGATTCACAACGATACGCCCAAGAATCTGGTCTCGGAAACGCATCTGGCCGCTCCGGGCGCCGGTTCCGTCAAAATGCTTTTGGCGCACCCGCTGGTGGTCTACTCGCGTTACGACCTGAACCGCATGCTGCTCGAGCGCGCCGCGCGTGCCGGCGCCGCCGTCGAAAAGACCCGTGTCGTGGGCGTCGAGCGCACCCAGCGCGGCTGGACCATCCACACCCGCGACGGCACGCTCGAGGCGGACTTCTGTCTACTGGCCACGGGCGCCCGCAACCCGCTTCGCAACCTGGGCACGCAGTTGACCGCGCACGACACCGCCGTGGCCATCGGCTACTACGTGCCGGGCGGCCAGAAGCACATCGACATCCAGTTTCTGCCCCGCTTCGAAGGCTATATCTGGGTCTTCCCGCGCTGCGGGCAGCTTTCTGTGGGGATCTGCGGCAAGGGCCAGCCGGCTGGCGTGCAACGCCAACTGCTGCACGGCTACATGCGCGAAAAGGGGATCTCCTGGAAGGACGCAACCTTTTACAGCCACCTGCTGCCTTCGCTTGAAACCCCGTCGTGGCGCCGGAACCGCATCGCGGGCGAGGGCTGGCTGGCCGTGGGCGACGCTGCCGGACTGTGCGATCCCATCACCGGCGAAGGCCTCTACTACGCCCTCCGCTCGGCCGATCTGGCGGCCGGCGCTCTGGCGGGCGAGTCGCGGGCCACGGTGCAGCAGGCATACGTCTCGGCGGTGCGCCGCGATTTTCTGGAGGAACTCGAGTTCGCCGCGCGGATCTCCAAACGCGTCTTTCTCGGCAAATTCCTGTTCAGCAGCGTGACCGCGCGCATGGTCCAGTTCACGCGCCGCAGCCCCCGCTTTTACCGCGTGATGCAGGACCTTTTCGCCGGCACCCAGAACTACATCGATCTCAAGGAACGGCTGCTGCGGAACATCAACGGCACCATCCACGAGATCCTGATGAACGTCCTTTTTCAACGCATCCTTCCCGACGCCAATTGAGCCCCATGACCCGATCTGAAGCCCTCTTCGCCAAAGCCCAGGAGTTGATTCCGGGCGGCGTGAATTCGCCCGTGCGCGCCTTCCGCGGCGTGGGCGGCACTCCTCCTTTTATCACGCGCGGCGAAGGCGCCCGCATCTTCGACGCCGACGGCCGCGAGTACATCGACTACGTCGGCTCCTGGGGACCCCTGCTGCTCGGACACCGCCATCCCGCGATTCTGGCCGCCATCGAGGAGGCGCTCCAGGACGGCACCACCTTCGGCGCTCCGACCGCGCGCGAAATCGAGCTGGCCGAACTGATCCGCGACGCTGTACCCTCCATCGAAATGGTGCGGCTGGTGAACTCCGGCACCGAAGCGACCATGAGCGCGTTGCGCCTGGCGCGCGGCTACACCGGGCGGGAACTCACGCTGAAGTTCGAAGGCTGCTACCACGGCCACGTCGATTCGCTGCTGGTGAAGGCAGGTTCGGGAGTCGCCACGCTCGGAATCCCTGATGCGGCGGGAGTGCCCGCATCCTTCGCCGCCACCACCATCGCCGTTCCTTTCAACGACGCAGCCGCTGTCGAGCGGGTGTTCGCCGAACGCGGCGGCGAGATCGCGGCCGTGATTGTCGAACCCGTGGCGGGCAACATGGGCTGCGTCCCGCCCGCGCCCGGCTTCCTCGAACACCTGCGCGGCGTTACGGCGCGCCATGGCGCGCTGCTGATCTTCGACGAAGTCATGACCGGCTTCCGCGTGGCCTACGGCGGCGCGCAACAACTCTTCGGCGTCACACCCGACTTGACGACGCTCGGAAAGGTCATCGGCGGCGGTCTGCCCGTCGGCGCCTACGGCGGGCGCGCCGAGATCATGCGCAAGGTAGCCCCTTTGGGGCCCGTCTATCAGGCCGGCACGCTCTCCGGGAATCCGCTGGCGGTGTCGGCTGGCATCGCCATGCTGCGCTATCTGAAGGCCCACCCGGAAGTGTATGGCCGGATCGGCGCTCGCGCGGCCGAGCTTTGTTCCGCCGCGCCCGAGGGGGTCACCGCCAACCGCGCCGGATCCATGTTTACCCTGTTTTTCACCTCCCGGCCCGTCACGGATTACGAATCCGCTAAGGGCTGCGATACGGCCTGCTTCGCCCGCTTCTTCCACTTCATGCTGGAGCGCGGCATCTATCTGCCCCCCTCGCAGTTCGAGGCGGCCTTCGTGTCCGCCGCGCACAGCGAAGAGGACATCCGGCGGACCGTTGACGCCGCCCGCGAGTTTTTCGCGCAGTGAATCGGGAACGAAAGGCGCGCATCGTTACAATCGCGGTGCTGGCTGCGGCGTTGGCGTTGGTCGTCTTTCGCCAGATGGGATGGACCCTGAAGCTGCCCGGCCTTTTGCCCAGCCCCGTGGAGCGCGCCCAGGATGGCCCGCAGGAGGTGATACATTCAATGCTCGACGCCGCTCGCGAGGGGGACGTGAAGCGATATTTGCGCGCCTACGGCGGGCAGATGGAAGCGGCGCTCCGGCGAGCCGTCAGCGAAAGTGGAGAAGCCGCCTTCGCGAGGTATCTGCGGGAATCCAATGCAGCCATTCAGGGAGTCGCGGTGCTTGAACCCGAGCTTTTGAGCGCCCGCGAGGCGCGGGTCCGGGTCGAGTACATTTACCAGGACCGCAACGAACGGCAGCTTCTCTACTTGGAACAGACGCCCGGCGGATGGAAGATCGCCCGCGTCGATTCTTCCGAGCGCGTCAAGACGCTCGTGCCATATGGCACGCCGGTCGAATGACTACCGCGCCAGCGCCTGCTCGATGGCCGACACCAGCTCGGCGGCGTCGGGCTTGACTCGCGGCTCGAAACGCTCAATCACCCCGCCGTCCTTGCCCACCAGAAACTTCGTAAAGTTCCACTTCACGTCGCCTCCCTTGGCCGAGGTGAGATACCGGTAGAGCGGCGCCATGTCGTCCCCCTTGACGCTTACCTTGGACATCATCGGAAACGTCACCCCGTAACTGCGCTTGCAGAAGGTTGCGATCTCCTCGTTCGTTCCCGGCTCCTGGCCGCCGAAATTGTTGGCCGGCACCCCCACCACCACCAGGCCGCGGTCCTTATATTTCTGGTACAGCGCCTCCAGGCCCGAATACTGCGGCGTGTAGCCGCACTTGCTGGCCACGTTCACCAGCAGCACCACCTTGCCTTTGAAGGCGGAAAGCGGGACCGGTTTGCCGTCGATCGAATTCATGGTGAAATCGTGAATTCCGGCGGCGGATAGGCCGGCGGCGAATGCAAGAAGTAAGGAAGTGGTTCTCATACCGCTTAAGAGATGCCGGGCCGCCCGCGCCGGATGCAGGAGGTCGCCGTCAGGAAAGGTCGCGGTAGCGCACCAGCCGGACGCCGCGCGCTTCGATCTCCCGCCGGACCTCGGGCGCGATCAGCGCCGCCAGCTCCTGCTCGCGGCTCTCTTTCAGCCGGGTGGGCGAGGAGCGCAGCTCCTCCTGGCAGTAACCCGGGTGGCTCATCAACTCGGTGATTCCCGCCGGCAGCGCGCCGATCAACTGCCGCAGCTCCTCTACCCGGAACCGGCCGGTGATCTGAAAGCCCGCGAAGTGGTCGGTGGTGCGACAGCCGTACCGGGCGAGCGTGCGGTGAAAGCCGTTGCGCACGAACCCCAAACCGCGGCTGGTGGCGCGCACGCCGAACGGCACCGCTCCCGGAGCGCCCAGCGGGAAATCGAACGGACGCCGCACCCACCGGATGCCGTACTCGCGCGCGATGCGCCCCACCGCGTCCAGCACCGGCGGCAACAGGTGCGTGTGCTTGTGCGTGTCCAGATGCGTCGGCGTCACGCCTGCGCCGATGACCTTGCGCACCTGGGCCGACAATTCGTCGTAAATCCGCAGGCGGCCCGCGGCGGCGGCGCGCAGAAAAGCGCCGACCGACGCCGGAAGAGGCTTGTAGGGCGGGAGCACCGAACGCCCGCCGACCAGCACCAGGTGGCAGCCGACGTCGAGCGAGGGCGTTTGCCGCGCCAGCGCCACCGCGTGCTCGAAGGCGGCTCCGTTGGCCATCAGCGTGGCGGCGGTCAGGATGCCGTGGCGGTGAGCCTCGACGATCCCCTCGTTCACGTCGCGCGCGTAGCCGAAATCGTCCGCGTTGACGATGAGCAGGCGCTCCAACCGGAAGTGCCTCCCCTACCGCCGGCCGGTGGTCAGCTCACGGACCAGCGCCTCGTTGCGGTAGATCTTGCGCAGCGCCTCCAGGATGGACGCCGAATGCACCGACACCGCCCGCGCCTGCTCATCGGTGTAGATGTAGTTGAACA
>CAKZVG010000736.1 GCA_937921835.1 uncultured Bryobacteraceae bacterium
GGGCGCCATCCCGCGGGAACCACCTCCGCGCTGGTTGCCAAAGGGACCGCAGAGCGGCTGTCCGTGCCCACTCGGGCTTCTGTGGGGCGCCCGGCATTCCGGGGCGGGGTGGCGGCCTGCGGGAGGTTTAGACTGTCCGTCCCGGCGGGGGCCGGAATCCTCCCCGTCCTTGGGTCTTCTCCATCCGCGGGCCGCTCCAAGCCGCCAGGCAGGCCCGGCCGCAAGACAGCTTGCCCCGGCTCGATCGAGGCTAGGAGGAGGCGGCCGGCCAGCCGCAACCCGGGCGCCGCCGGGCCCGGCTCCGCGCCGCGCACGGCGGCGGTTCCGTTATCCACGTCGCCGCCGTCAGGCGCATGCGCGCCGCAAGCCGGACCTGGCGGCAGCAGGCGCCCGCGCGCGGACTCCGTCCGCCGTTCGGGCAGGCTGTCAGATTCCATTGCAATGTCTTGATCAGCATCCGGGGGCGCCGCCGGCAACCTGCTTTCCAGGAACGCCCCCAGCAGGGAGAGAAACGTGCCAGCCGCGTCCGGAGGAGGAGGGGTTTCCATCCCGGCGGCTCCCGCCTCAGGCCGGAAACCGGCCGTGCTGGAACCGCTGGCGGCTTCCGGGAGAATCGTAGCGCTGGCGACCGTCACGCGGGGAAGGGTTGCAGGTGAAGGCCCGCGACTTGGGGGCCGGGATTGCAAGGAGTTAGGCGGAGAGGGCGCGGCGTGGATTTGGCGGGCGCCAAGTTCCTGCCGCGCCGGCTTTGCCTCTCCCTTCCCTTTTCGGCCGGAAATGCGGGCGCTTGCAGCCCTTTCGCCGCTGGACCCGCGATTGCACACCGCCAGCCGGAGGCGCCGCGGGCGGTTGCCCCGGAAAGAAGCCTCCCAGGAAGGCAAGGCAGAAATGGATCCGCTCACCATCGCCGCCGCCAGCGGAATGCGGGCGCGCATGGAATCGCTCGACCTGCTGGCGAACAATCTCGCCAACGCAGCCACGCCGGGTTACAAGGCCGACCGGGAGTTCTACGGGCTCTACGCGAGCGAAGCGCTCCTGGACGGTTGGTCCTTCACCACCCTGCCGGTGATCGAGAGCCACTGGACGGACTTCGCGCAGGGAACGCTCAAGAGCACCGGGAACCCCACCGATCTGGCGCTCTCCGGCCCCGGCTTCTTCGCCGTGGACTCGCCGGAGGGGGTGCTCTACACGCGCAACGGCGCGCTCCGGGTGGCGCCAGGGGGCGAACTCGAAACCGCCGGCGGCTACCGCCTGCGGGGCCGCGACGGCCGTCCCATCCGCATCGACCCGGCCCTTCCCTTCGAGGTCACGCGCGAGGGCGACGTCATGCAGGGCGGGCAGTTGATGGGCCGTCTCGAAATCGCCGCTCTGGACCGCGCCGCGGCCGGTAAGGCCGGCGGCAACTACTTCCGCTTGCAGGATCCCAACGCCCGCCCGGGCCCGGCCGCGGCGGAGGTGTGGCAGGGCCATACCGAGTCGGCCAACTTCCATCCGGCCGAAACGGCGGTGCGGCTGGTGAGCGTGATGCGGCAATTCGAGATGCTCCAGCGCGCGCTCGTCCTGGGCGGGGAGATGAACCGGCGCGCCGCCGAGGAAGTGGCGCGCGTGAGCTAGGGCGTCTGGTTCCAAGGAGGAAAGAGAATGATTCGCGCACTGTTCAGCGCCGGCAGCGGCATGACCGCGCAGCAAATGAACGTCGACAATATCGCCCACAACCTGGCCAACGCCAACACGGTGGGCTTCAAGATGCGGCGGGCGCAGTTCCAGGACCTGCTCTATCAGAGCTTGGTGCAGCCCGGCGCGGCGGCAGGCTCGCAGACGGTGGTGCCAAGCGGCCTGCAACTGGGACTGGGGACGCGTCCGGCGGCCAACGAAATCATCTTCACCCAGGGCAACTTCACCGCCACCGGAAACCCGCTGGACCTGGTCATCGAGGGCCGCGGTTTCTTTCAGGTCCGGCGGCCCTCGGGCGAACTGGCCTACACCCGCGCCGGGCAGTTCCACCTGGACCGGGACGGCAACCTGGTGACCGCCGATGGCGATCCGCTGGAGCCGCAGATCACCTTGCCGCCCGAAGCGCAGAGCATCACCATCGCCGCCGACGGCACGGTCAGCTTCACCCAGCCGGGCCAGACCGCGGCGCAGCTCGCCGGGCAGATCCAGCTCGCTAACTTCCCGAACCCGGCCGGCCTGAACAGCTTGGGCCGCAACCTGTACACCCCCACCGACGCTTCCGGCGACCCCACCATCGGCACGCCGGGGGGCCAGGAGGGACTGGGCAGCCTGCTCCAGGGTTACAGCGAGGGGTCCAACGTCAGCGTGGTCGAGGAGTTTGTCAGCCTGATCATCGCCCAGCGGGCTTATGAAGCCAACTCCAAGGTCGTAAAAGCCGCCGACGAGATGTATTCGCAGGTGAACAACCTGACCCGTTAACGCCATGCTGCTTCTGTTCGCGATCCCGGCGGCGGCGTGCATCCAGGTGGCCGGCGACCGGATTCTGGCCGGCGAGTTGGCGGCCGCGGCGCC
>CAKZVG010000737.1 GCA_937921835.1 uncultured Bryobacteraceae bacterium
GTTCGAGCAGCTTCTCAAAGCGCCCATGGCCGAACTGGTGGACGCCATCAACCGGGAACTGGCGCGCTTCGCTCCGGAGCACGTCAACGATCCCGCAAAGGCGATCTACCGCATCTACCGCGATACCCGCTTCAGCCCGGACAAGACGCCTTACAAGACGCACCTGGGAGCTATCTTTCCGCGCCGCGGCTTGGAGAAGCATGCCTCGGCGGGATTCTACTTCGAGGTTTCGCACAAATACGTGGGCGTGGCGGGCGGTCTGTACATGCCGGGTGCGGAGGAATTGCTGGCGGTGCGGACGCGCTTGGCGGCCGGATATCGCTCCTTCCGCCAGCTCATTGATTCGAAGAGACTGCGCGACGCCATGGGCGCCATTCAAGGCGAGCGTCTCTCGCGCGTGCCAAGAGGCTTTCCCGCGGAACACCCCGCCGCAGACCTGCTCCGCCACAAGCAGTGGTACTGGTGGAGCGAACTCGACAGCGGCCTGGCGCTCACGCCGGCGCTGCTACTCGAACTCCTGAAGCGATTCCGCGTCCTGGCGCCGGCGGTCGAGTTCCTTAACGCCCCGCTTGCCGGACGGCGGAAGCAGCCTGCGGCGGACGAGTTCCTAATTTGAGATCAGCGGCTTTCGACGCGCAGGTTATTGGTCACGGAAAATACTCCCGACACCCCGCGCGCCTGCGTGTAGGCGATCCGCTTGTCCATCTCATTCGCCACCACGCCCTCCAGCGTCAGATTGCCGTTCTCCACGATGATGTGAATTGGCGGCACGGCCTGCGTGGCGTAACGCAGCAGCGAACTGTGGCCGTAGATGGCGCGGTAGGCGGCCAGGCGGATGCGGTCGTCGTTGGGCGACACCGGCAGGACCTTGATTTCGTTGCGGACGTTCTCGACCCCCTCGACCTCCTTCACCACGTTTTCGGCGGCGGACTTCAGAGTCGGACGCGACACCTGCCCGAGCAGCACCACGGTGTTCCCTTCCAGACGGAAAGACAGGTTATCGAAGACCCCGTAGTAGGGCAGCATCACCAGCTCATGCCGGATCTGGCGTTCCATGCGGGCGCGGGCGCGCTCGGACGGAGGGGCCTGGGCCGGGAGCAGACCGGCAGCCAGCAAAGCAAGAGAAAGAACGGACAGTGCGCGACGAATTTCGGGAAAGAGCTTCATCATTTTCCTCCAGCTTCCAGATTCTACATCCCTTGGACGCGCAAGTGTCCGCCGGCGTTGCGCTTTGCTTGTCCGCCAGCGGCACGCGGTGGCGGAACCCGGCGGCGGAAGCGTTTCCGTAACGGTGCCTCACGGCAGCTTCTTGAAAACCTCCGCCGCGGAGCTTTCAACCTGGAGCCATCCCTGCTTGAAATCCGGCCATCACCTCCAAGCCATGAGACCGGAGTCCACACCCGCCTGGCGAACGCCCGGGGGACGACCATGAGGTTCTCGTACGGAGTGTACGGGAAGCTCTCCCCGCCAAACGCCTTACCGGACCGGCACGCGGTCGAACACCCAGCGCTTCCCTCCGGAGAGCGCCAGCCGCAGTGTGGACGCGCTCACGCTGAAGGGCAGTCTCTCCACCGTCCCGTCCGCCCACTGAAGCAGCAGCATGCCGTTGTCGGCGCGCCAGCGGCCGCCGCGGACTTGCGCACCCGAGTCACGGCCGAGAATCACGCTCAGGTCGGCGGTGTTGCCGGAGATGCGGTCGCGTTCCACGAAGCGGAACGACCCGTCCGCCGCGAATTCGAAGATGAAGTACGTGGTGGAAGAGATGACGCCGCCCGTGCCGGGACTCGTGCGGATGTACTGCGACCGCCGCCACGCACCCACAATGCCCGCCTCGGCCGCCGCCGCTGGCGCCTGCTCCTGCGCGAGGCTTGAGAAGAGGCGGCTCATCTCGGGCTGCCGTTTCGCCAACAGATCCTCCCGCGCGGCGTGGAGCATGACTACGGCCGAGCCGTCGTGCAGCACCGCGTAAGCCTCCATCTTCAATCCCGCCTCCGGGACTTGATAGGCGAGCACGGCCGCCTCGCCCAAGCCGGTTCGCAGCGTACGGACACCGGGCAGCCGCTGAATCTTCGGCTGCCACTGCCGCAACTGGCTCTCCAGATACGCGGCGACCCGCGGGTCCCGCACCGAGCCGATGCCCTCGGCGTTCTCTCCGGCCAGCCAGCAGACCTCCAGCGGCTGTCCGGCCGCATCCTTCACGAGGTCCGCGGGAGAAACGAAGACCCGTTCGCCCTCGGCGCGCACCTCCCACCCGGCTGGATAGGTGAACTCCAGGCCCGAAGCGTGCCGGAAGACCTTGTCTTGCGCCATGAGTACCCCCGGAATGCCCAACAGGAGAGTGGCCGCGGCCGGCGAGGCGGCGAGAACCACGGCTTTCAGCAAAAGACGGACGGATTTGCGCCGGGTCGGCCGGTCCGCCGCCGGCTCAATGACACCGGCGCTGGAGTTGGCGGGAACGGCCTCTCCGGTGGTTCTGGTGATTGGCATGGCATGCCCTTCCTTGCCGTGATCCGCGAGGACGGCTGGGAAATACCCTCAAGCGAGCCTGAAGCCCGGTGTTCGGCGTCCCGCTCTGCTTCAGAACTCCAGGCTCCTGGGCTGATCGGCATAGGTCACCTTCACGGGCTTCGTTTCGATCGTCCCGTCGGGCTTCCGGATGATTACCTGTTCGTTCACCTGCACCTTTTGCTGTGGGTGTCCCGGTCCGTAGAAATACTCCCGGCGGCGATGCATGACATACCCGCCGTAGGTCAACTCCGGCAGAGGAAACCAGGTCAGCTTCGGCGACACCTGGACGAAAAGGGTAAATACCATGACCCGCACCAGAACATAATCCGCGGGTGTTTCGATGGTATCTTGCGCCACCACCCGTTCCCTCGGATCGCTGATCAACGCTGTGATCCCCGGGTCCGCGGGCGGTTTCCGGGTTCCGAGGAACATGCCGGTCTTCGGATCGTAACCCTTGTAGACCCAATTCCACGAGATTTGGTGCATCCTGTCGGCGTTGCGCTCCAGTGCGTGACCGCCGGATTCCGTGTCGAAGATCGAGCTCGCCAAGGTTTTGTCAAGCACCGTGCGGCGCAAACCCGGGCGTCTTGTGGCGCCGGGACCGGCCGCGGGGGGAGTGCTGGCGGGAATGGTTGGGATGTAAACCGTCTCTCCGCCACTGAACATGTAATTCCCGTTCTTAGTCAGTCGCGTACACTTCAGTTTTGTCCGGAGGTAATAGTTGACAACCCGCTGCTACTTACCCTGGAGGCCGGGATCGTTGGTGTCGAACTCGAAGTTGGCCTTGATCAGGTCGCTGAACGCGCAGTCTTCGCGCTTGCACACCTCCAGGAAGCTCTCGCCGGCTATGACCGTCGTGGGGCGCAGATTCGGACCGCGAGGCGGCCAGGGCGCTTCGGAAAGGCCCGCGCTGGCGGGATTCAGTTCAAGTGGTGTGGCCATCCGTCATCTCTCCATTCGGTTCCGGGGCCCGTCAAGGCATGGCGATTCGCGTCCCACGGCGGACTTCGAGCGCCAGGCGGACTCAGGCAAGCTGTTTCAGGATCTTCTGGAGCACCGTCCCGCACCCGCCCAGACCAAGCGTTTGATTCATCATCTGAATCACCACCGGCATCGTCTTTTGCAGTGCTTGCTCGACCTTGGATGCCGCCTGCCCCACCGTGTACGTCCCGGCGGTGATGACGGCCAGGATGACGTTCGAAAGCGCCGCCACGCCGCCCATGACCTGTACCGCCCAGGGGTGTTGCACGCTGACGGTCTGCACGGCGGCTTTCACGGCGAAGATGTTCTTACTTGATGTCTTGATCACCGCGTTCAGGTTACTCATCGGGATCCTCCCGGCGGCGTTTCCGCGCGGACCCCGCCCGGCCAGGCTGAACCTGCCGCCCACCCGGCCGCCGGTTTGCGCCGCATTCCCCTCATCGCCCATGTCCGCGACGACGGCGGAAAAACTCCCTCACCGGCGCCCGGGGGTTTTCGCTGAGCCGGGTGTCGGGGTGGGATGGCCGCCCGCCCCGCCGGAAAGACCGGGTCTCTTGACAAGCCACGGTGAATGTGAAATCATTTCCACACAGTGCGGCCGACGATCAAGGATGTGGCGCGCAAGGCCCGGGTATCCGTGGCCACGGTCTCGCGGGTGCTGAACGGCTCGGGGTACTTCGACGCGGTAACGGGGCGCAAGGTGCGCGCGGCGGTCGAGGAACTCGGTTATCGCCGGAATGTGCACTGGAAACGGCTGGCCAGCAATTCTTCCGAGACGGTCTGTTTTTTGCTCGGCAACCGCGAGGCGATGAACTCGATGCAGATGCGCGCCCTGGTGGCCTGCGAGCGCGAATTCCACCAGGCCGGCCTGGATCTGGTTTTCTCCGCCTTCCGCTATCCGGCCGGCGCGCGCGCCTCGGAACTGGTGCTGCCGCGCCTGCTGGCCGAGCAGGGAATGACCGACGGCGTAGTGCTGGCCGGACGGCACAGCGCGAACCTGCTCGAGGCGCTGGACCGGCTGAGGACGCCCTGGGTGCTGGCGGGCAACAACTTCCTTGGCCCGCCGTCCCGCACGCGCCGCTACACGGTGTTCTACGACGAAGCGGGGGGCGTGCACGAGGCGGCGCGCTATCTGGCGCGCCTGGGGCACCGGCGCATCGCCTTCGTGGGCAATGCCGCGCTC
>CAKZVG010000738.1 GCA_937921835.1 uncultured Bryobacteraceae bacterium
CCGCGCCGGCGTCGAAAACCAGCGGGTAGTCGTTCCGGCGGTGGTGGGGGTGAATAACGAGGGCGTCGAGGCGGAATCCGTCCAGGCGCTGCCGGGTGCGATCGGACTGTATGTCGTCGCGTTCACGGTGCCCGCCAATACGCCGTCCGCTAACGTGCCGCTCGGCTTCGCTTTGCTCCCGAACGGCGAGGCGGTGTTCTCAAACGGCTCGTTCCTGCCCGTTCAGTAGTCCTTGACATCCCGGGGCCGGTCCGGCGGGCCAGGCTCCGGGAGGCTTCCGGCTGCCAGGCGCCGCGGTGTGAAACGAAAGATGGCCTGATCGTGTCACACAGGTGAGGAGGTGTGTGGTTTTGGGCGATGTGCCGGTTGGAGTCGCGCCGCGCGACGCCCGCGAGCAGCTCGAACGCATCCTGGCGAGCGACGGCCTTCGGAACTCCGCGCGGCTCAGCCGCTTCCTGCGGTTCTGTGTCGAAAGCGCCCTGGCGGGTGAGGAATCCAAGCTGCGCGAACACCAACTCGGCATTCACGTCTTCGACCGTCCCCAGTCGTTCGACCCCCGGATCGACTCCATCGTAAGAGTGGAGGCCCGGCGCCTGCGCAACAAGCTGAACCGTTACTACGATTCCGAGGGACGCGCCGACCCGGTTCTGATCCAGTTCCGGAAAGGGTCCTACGTTCCCATGTTCCTCCGCCGGGGGGCGGCGGAAGGCCCGCGAACGGCAGTACCGGCGGCGCATCACTCCTGGACCGGGGTGGCGGTGCTACCCTTCCGGCCAGTGGGCGGCGCCGAGGCCGGCTTCTTTGCCGACGGACTGACCCAGGAGGTGATCACCGCGCTCACCGGACTGGAGAATGTCCGGGTCGTCGCCCGGACATCCTCCTTCCAGTACCGTGGCGCCGAGGTGGACGTCTGCCGGATCGGCGAGGAACTGAAGGCCGATGCGGTGATCGATGGCGCGGTGACGCGCGAGGGCGACAGGTTCCGGATCACCGTGCGGCTGGCCGGAATCGCCGAGGGCATTTATTTGTGGGCCGGCGCGTTCGAGCGCGACGCCCGGGATCTGCTCCGCGTGCAGGAGGAACTGGCGCTGAAGATCGCCGGTTCGGCCGCCGAGTACCTTCAGAAGCGGGGGGTGGCGGCGGCTGGGGAATTACCGGCGAACCCGGAGGCCGTCTGCTCCTACCGCAAGGGTGTGTACTGCCTGGCGGGGCGAAGTGAGCCGGCCCTCTCGCGGGCGCTCGAGTGCTTTTCGGCTGCGGCGTCCCAGGACAGGACCATGGCCCGGGCCCAGGCGGGCGCCGCCATGAGCCACGCGTTGCTGGCTTATCACGGATTCGCCGGACCGGCCGAACGGCGGCCGCTCGCGGCGGAAGCCCTGGCGCTGGCGCAAGCGTCCGGCGCGCCGGCTCCCGAGGTTGAGACAGCGGCGGGTGTGCTGGCGCTGCTGTTCGAGTGGGACTGGGACGCGGCGGAGGCTTCGCTCCGGCGCGCCGCGGCGGCGGAGCCGGGATGCGTCGCCGCGCGGGAGTGGCTAGGGGTTCTGCTGGCCTGCCGGGGGCGGTTCGACCACGCGGCCGCGGAACTGACGGCGGCTTACCGCCTGGATCCGGCGGCGGTGGCCAAGGGCGGGATGCTGGGGCGCGTGCTTCACTTGCGCGGGGACCAGGCGGGGGCGCTCCGGCTGCATCGCGAAGCCACAGGTCTCGATCCCCACGCTTACCCGCCCCATGCGGGGTTGGGCTGGGCGCACCTGGAGAGCGGATGCTTCGCCGAGGCCGAGGACGAATTCCGCGCCGCCCGCGCGCTCTCCGGCAGCCCTGCCATTCTGGGTGGCGCGATCGGACACTGCCTCGCCCGGGCTGGGCGCGTGGCCGAAGCGCGAGCCGCCCTCGATGAGCTTACGGCCCTGGCCGACGGCGGCTACGTCTCGCCGCTCGAATTCGCTTACGTCCATCTGGGGTTGGGCGAGCAGGACGCGGCGCTCCAATGGCTGGAGAGCGCGGCGGAGCAGCGCGTCCCGGGGCTGGTGTGGCTGGGGGTAGACCCGGTCTTCCTGAAGCTGCGCGAAGCGCCCCGCTTCCGCCGTCTGCTGGAGGCGACCGGGCTGGTGCGGAACTCCCATGCCGCTCCGCCGCGAATGCCCAGTTAAGACGCGCCGCGCGCGGCAAGCGTTCCGGCGCACACCCGGCCGGCCTCGGCGTTCGTGGCTTGCTGGCCGCTCCGGGACGTTACACTGGGGAAGGAGCGATATGCGCAGCCCTGCCCTTCTCGCTTTGCTGGCGGCCGGCGCCCTGGGCCAGACCTGCCCGCCCACCGCCACCTACTCGCCGTGCGAGCTGGTCTTCGAGCTGGACGCCAAGGATGCGGCCGCGCATCCCAACCCGTACCGCACGGTCGAGCTTCAGGCCGAGTTCCGGTCGCCCCGCCACCGCACGTTGTTGATGCCGGGCTACTGGGACGGCGGCGCGCGGATGGTGATCCGCTTCACGCCCACCGAGGCGGGCGAGTGGGTCTTTCGCGTAAGCAGCAACATCCCGGGTTTCGACGGGAAACTCGGCAAGCTGACTGCCACCGCTTCCAGTTCGCCCGGCTTCATCCGTCCCGCCAACGGCCGTCACTGGGCCACCAGCGAGGACGTCCAGCCACACCTGTGGATGGGCGACACCAGCTACCGTTTCGCCACCATGGATCGGAAGCTGTTTGAGGCTGTGGTGGACGCCCGCGCGGCGCAGAAGTTCAACCATCTCCGCGGGCTCGTGCTGGGCTGGGACGCCAAAGCCTTCGCCGCGTCCGGCCAACCCGATCCGGCCTACTTCCGCGAACTCGACCAGCGCATCGCCTACCTGAACGGCAAGGGCATCGTGGCCGACCTGGTGCTGGCCGCCGACGGCGGCCAACTCCTCAAGCTGTTCCCCGAACGCGAACAGCGCGAACGCTACATCCGCTACCTGGCGGCGCGCTACGCACCCATGAACATCACCTGGCAGGGCGTGCAGGAGTACGAGGAGTGCGGCGCCGGGAGCCGCGGACTGCTCAAGGAGATCGGACTGCTGCTCAAGCGCTGGGATCCCTACGATCACCCCCGCTCCACCCACACTACATCGACTTCGTCGCCGCTGTTGCCGGACGGCTGGATGACGCACTTGGTCTACCAGACCTCGGACGACCAGATCGGGGCCATTGAGCACCAGCTTTACGCCGTGCAGCAGGTGAACGCCGAGTTCGCCTACGAGGATTCCGGCGCGGGCAAATCGCACGGCCATCACGTCGCCGCGGACGTCTTCCGCAAGCGTCTTTGGAACCAGACGATGAACGGGATGTATCCGACCTTCGGCAACACCGGCACGTACGGCGGGCGCAAGTTCGAACCCTCCGCCCAATACCTTGAATCGCCCGGCGCGAAGATGATGACCGCCTGGTACGACTTCTTCTCGCGCACCCGCCACTGGGAGCTGGAGCCGTACTTCGACGTCGACGGCGGGCGCGCGCTGGCGCTCGAGGGCGTCGAGTACATCGTGTACATCGAAAACCCCACCGGACCGGTTGAGATCCTGGTCGAGCGCCACGGCTACCAGGTCTACTGGTTCAACCCCGCGACGGGAGAGTTCTCCAAGCAGAAGGACTGGAAAGGGACCCGCTTCACCGCCGACACGCCCAACAAGACACAGGACTGGGTGCTGCACCTCTCGCGCGACGGGCGCAAGCAGGGCATGCTGCGCTCCTACAAGTTCGAATCGCGGCCGCTGCCGGTGCAGGAGGTGGAGCAGAACCCGCAGAAGATCCCGTTTGAAGTCGTCGAGCCGGCCGGCCAGGTCTCGGTGTCCAAGCCGTCCAAGTACGCCGTCAAGGTGACCCGCGAAAGCCGCGCCACGCGCAACATGATGTATCTGTGGACGGGAGACGTGGCGGCCGGCGGGCTTGGGTTCCGGGTGCTGGGAACGGGCGCCACGGGCGTTCTGCGTCTTCCCGGGCATCTGGCTGGCAGCCTGCCCGCGGTGCTCACGTTGCGCGTCTCGGCCATGAACGCCTTCGGCAAGGTCTACTCGGTGGACAAGGTCTACACTCTGGAACCGTGAGCGCGCGTATCCTGGCCGTTGACACCGCCACCGAGTTTGGAAGCCTGGCGCTCATCGAGGATGGCCGCGTGATCGAGGAGTGGCCGCTGCACTCGCCCTCGGGATTCGCGCACGTGCTGTTCGAGCATCTCGAACGCCTGCTGGTCCGGCGGGGTTGGGAGTTGGCCGCCATCGATTGCTTCGCCGCCGCCGCCGGCCCCGGCTCGTTCACCGGCGTGCGCGTCGGGCTGGCGGCGGTGAAGGGGCTGGCGGAAGCCCTGGGACGCCCGGTAGTGGCCGTTTCGAACTTGCGCGCCATCGCGTCGTGCGGTGTGGAACCGTTGCGCGCGGCGCTGGTCGATGCGCGCAAAGGCGAGATCTACGGAGCGGTCTACGACGCGGCTCTTCAAGCGGTGCGGCCGGAAACGGTCATGCGCTTCCCCGCCTGGCTCGAAGCCCTGCCGGCCGGCCGGCTGGAATTCCTCTCGACGGACCTCGCGCCCTTCCGCCCGGCGCTTGAGACCGGCCGCTTCCGCGACCTGCCGAAACGCGAGGTCCCGCGCGCGCTGGCCGGCGCCATCGGCCGCATCGCCGCTCTGGAACTCGCCGACGGACGCGCTGCCGATCCCGCCGCCGCGGACGCCAACTACGTGCGGCGCTCCGACGCGGAGCTGTATTGGAAGGAGTAGGCCGCCGGTCTCCACGCGAGCGCCGCACTTGACACGCCCGCGCGACTCTGATGAGCTAGGAATCAGCGAACCGCACCGGCTGGGATGACAATGCGCGTGCCGCTCCTCGCCTTAGTTCTGCTCATCAGCGTCGCGTTCCCGCGCGGCGCCCGGGGGCAAGTGGATTTCCTGCGCGAGGTCGAGCCGGTGCTGCACAGCCGCTGCTACCTGTGCCACGGGGCAGCGGTGCAGATGAACGGGTTGCGGCTGGACAGCCGGGAAGCGATGCTCAAGGGTGGCGGCTCGGGGCCGGCGGTGGTGGCCGGCGACAGCGAATCGAGCCTCTTGTACGGCCGCATCACCAGCGACAAGCCCGGCCACCGCATGCCGCCCTCCGGCGCGCCGCTCACGGCGCGGCAGATCTCGGCGATCAAAGCCTGGATTGACGCCGGCGCCGTTTGGCCCGGCAAGACGCACACGCAGCCCGCGGCCGCGCCGCCCCAGGGGCACTGGGCGTTCCGCCCGGTCCAACGCCCGGCGCTGCCCGCCGTCCGCAACCAGGCCTGGGCGCGCAATCCCATTGACCACTTCATCCTCGCCCGGCTGGAGGCGGAGAACGTGGCGCCCTCGCCGGAAGCCGACCGCGCGACGTTGGCAGGCCGCCTCTATCTCGATCTGACCGGGCTGCCGCCCACGCCCGAAGAGGCCGGCCGCTTCTTGAGCGACGAAAGCCCCGCGGCCTGGCGCGAGCTCATCGAGACGTTGCTGCGCTCGCCACACTACGGCGAAAAGCAGGCCCTCCACTGGCTGGACGCCGCCCGCTACGCGGACTCCGACGGCTACGAGCGCGACCCTCAGCGGCCCTATGCCTGGCGCTGGCGCGACTGGGTGATTCAGGCCTTCAACGCCGACCTTCCGTTTGACCGCTTCACCGTCGAGCAGCTTGCCGGGGACCTGCTGCCGCGCGCCACCACCGAACAGCGCGTCGCCACCGGGTTCCTGCGCAACGGCGTCAAGAACCGCGAAGCCGGCGTGCACAACGACGAGAAGCGCTTCGAGGAACTCGTCGACCGCGTCAACACGGTGGGCACGGTCTGGCTCGGGCTCACCGCCGGCTGCGCGCAGTGCCACAACCACAAGTACGACCCGCTGACGCAGAAAGAGTACTATCAACTGCACGCCGTCTTCGACGATGCCGTCGAACGCGATATCCCCGCTCCTCTCCCCGGCCAGATGGGCGCCTATCTGCGGTCCTATCCCGCCTACCGCGCCGGGCGCGAGAAGCTCCTCGCTGAGAACGGCGCCGCCGGACTGCTTGCCGCATGGAAGCGGAAGATGATCGAGGCCATGGAGCGGCCCGGGGTGCGCACCGACTGGGACTTCCAACTCACCGAGTGGCGCGCCGCCAAGGACCGCCCGGACTGGAAGCTGCGCGCGGCGGAATCCGAGCTCAACGAGTTCGAACGCGACGAACTGCTGGAATGGTTCCTGGATCATCCCGGACCGGACGCGAGCGAAGAAGAGAAAACGCGCCTGCGGGAGCTGCGCAAGCGCCTGCGGGAGTTGCAGGCCAAGCTGCCGCCGCTCACCCGCGCCTATACCATGATCCAGCGGCCGGATCCGCCGCTGACCCGCGTCGCGCTGCGCGGCGACTGGCGCTCGCCGGGCGAGGTGGTGGCGCCGGGGACGCCTGGGGTGCTGCCGCCCATGCGCCAGAACGGCAGGCCCGCCCGGCTGGCTTTCGCCGAGTGGCTCGTTTCGCCGGAAAACCCGCTGACGGCCCGCGTCACCGTAAACCGCATCTGGCAGGAAATGTTCGGGACGGGTCTGGTCCGCACGGCAAACGATTTCGGCTTGCAGGGCGAGGCGCCCTCCCATCCCGAGCTGCTCGACTGGCTGGCCGCGGAATTCATGGAGAGCGGCTGGAGCCGCAAGTACATGCTCAGGCTGATCGCCGATTCCGCCGTCTATCGGCAGTCCTCGCGCCGGCGCGCGGAACTGGCCGCCCGCGACCCGGACAACCGCTGGCTGGCGCGGCAGAACCGCGTCCGCCTGCCGGCGGAACTGATCCGCGACCGGGCGCTCGCCGCCAGCGGTCTTCTGAACCCCAGCATCGGCGGCGAGAGCGTCCGCCCGCCGCAGCCCGAGGGCGTGGGCGAGTTGATGTACGCCAAGAAACCCTGGGTGGCCGAGGAAGGCCCCGAACGCTACCGGCGCGGCCTGTACGTTTTCTTCCAGCGCACCGCGCCCTACCCCATGCTGATCAATTTCGACGCGCCGGCGCGGCTGGCTGCCGCCGTCAGCCGCCGCCCTTCCAATACGCCGTTGCAGGCGCTGAATCTGCTCAACGACCCGGTGTTCCTTGAGGCCGCGCAGGCGCTGGCGGTGCGCGCGGT